>DASYSS010000085.1 GCA_036003045.1 Gemmatimonadaceae bacterium | reverse complement strand
ATCAACGCTAATTATACAGCGTCGTTAGGCTGCGAAAATGTGCTAAAGACTGCAATGCAAACGTTGTGTAATAACGAAGAGACCGCTGGCGCGAAAGCGCAAGTGGCCGTGAATCAGGCACTTAGTTTCGGCGCGTTTTGGATCCTGGTGCATTAGGCTGCGAAGGGATCGCAGCATAACGTGCAGGGCGGGCCGGCGGGGCGCCGAGCTGCGTAGAAGGGAAGATATGGTGGTCGCGATGGGACGCCGTCCCGGAAAGCCTCTCGGCGGTCTCGCTGGACCATGAGAGCCGCCACGGGCAAGAGCACTGAGCGGGAGCCGCGAGCCCAAACACGCTCGCCGTTCCAGCTCAAGGCTCGTGCTCAAAGCTCCTGCTCAACGCTCGTGCTCGTGGCTAGGCTCGCTCCCCGTTCGAGATGCGAGCCCGCGCACGCTACTTGAACGATCCGCAGTTACCATCCGGGGTTTTGGTGTCCCGCCAACGCCGGGTTGAGATCGATCGCCCGCTGCGGAATCGGCATCAAATGGTACTTGTCCGGAATCGGCCCGCCGTTCGCCTTCGGGAATTTGCTCGTGCTCGACTTCGCGTGGGCCATGCTCGCCTCGATCCGCGCCTTCGACCACGCCCAGTTGCGCTGATCGTCGAAGTAGCCGTTCGGTCCCTCGAGCGACAGTTCCCAACGACGTTCGTTGAACACTGAATCGCGGAACAGGTCGTGGCTCAAACCGGGCGTCATCACCGGGATGCCGGCGCGCGTACGAATCTGATTGATCGCCGTGTACGCCTCGGCACCCGGACTGCCATTCACTTCGTTCGACGCCTCGGCGATCATCAGCAGCACCTCGGCGTAGCGGAGGACGATGTAGTTCGGCTCTTCCTGGCCCGTGCCCGTCATCTGGATGTCGAGGAACTTGCGCGGGAACGGCGTCTCGCTCGCGTACGGCTGCGACGCCGGCTTCGTCTCATCCCACGTGACGATCGTGCCGCCCTTGTTCCACGAGAAGATGAACGTGCCGTCGCGTCGCTTGTCGTCGGCGCGGAAGGTGTGGAACCAGATGCTCTCCGCCTCGAACGATCCGTTCGTCGACGCGCCGAGGAACGGCGCCGTGTTCGTGGGCGCCATGTGCGACGAGATGCGGCCGCCGAGCCCCGGCGCCCGGATGCACTCGACGTCGAAAATCACTTCGGTGTTGCGCTCGTTCACCGTGCCGCCGAAGAAGTCGAACAGCGTCTTGTAGTCCGCTACGAGGGAATAGTCGCCGTCCGACTGCACTTGCTTGGCGTAGGTGAGCGCGTTTTGCCAATCGGCCGACGTGCCGACGCCGGTGCCGGCCCGCTGCAAGTACATCTTGGCGAGCAGCGTCTTGGCGGCTCCTTTCGATGCGCGTCCGACATCCGCCGCCGTGTACGTCTTGGCCGACGGCAGGGCCGTGATCGCGTCCTTGAGATCCTGTTCGACGAGCGCGTAGACCTCCTGCGCCGTGTTGCGGGGAACGGCGAGGCTGTCGAGACCCTGCGTCGCGTGGATCTTGATCGGCACGCCGCCGAACATGCGCACAAGGTTGAAGTAGTGCGTCGCGCGCAGGAACTTCGCCTCGCCGACGATGCGCGACCGCAGCGCCGTGTCCATGTCGATCTTCGGCACGTTGTCGAGCACCGAGTTGGCGCGGTTGATCGCGTCGTACGCGGACTGCCACACCGACTGCACGTACGCGTGGTTGAGCGGGATCGCGTACACGTCCGGCTGGCTGCGCTCGTTCGTCGCCGACAAACGCGACGTCCACATCTCCGTGGGATGCTCGACGAGCATCACGAAGTTGCGGCCGTAATAGTTGTCGCCGGTACTGTTGATGAAATCGGCGTAGACGCCGTTGATCGCGGCGAGCGCGTCGCCGGCGTTCCGGTAGAAGTTCGTCGGGCCGATGAAGTCGAACGGCTGCTCGGTCAGAAACTGCTTGTCGTTGCACGCAAGAGCCACGGCCAGCAGGCCGAGCGCGCCGACAGTCTTCATTCGATTGCGCATTGGTCTGTGTCCTCGCTTCAGTAGGCGATGTTGACGCCGATCGTGACGCCCTTCGCGAGCGGATACTGCCCCACGTCGACGCCGCGGTTCACGTTGCCGATTCCCAGGCTGCTCACGTCCGGGTTGAACCCGCTGTAGTGCGTGAAGGTGAGGAGGTTCGTCCCCGTGACGTAGGCGCGCGTGTTCGTGAGGCCGTAGCGCGACAACAACCGTTCCGGCACCTGCACGTCCAGCGTGATGCTGCGGAGCCGCAGATACGAACCATCCTCGAGCAGGTCGCTCGTGATGTCCGATCCGGTGGTGCCCGGCGTGAAGTTGATGCGCGGGAAGTCGGCGCCGCTGTTGCTCGCCGTCCACGCGTCGAAGTAGCGGTCGGAGATGATGTTCGTGCCCGGGCTGCCCTGGATGAGACGCACGTCGTTGAGGTTCAGGATCCTGTTCCCGTACGTCGCGTCCATCAGCGTGCTCAGACGGAATCGTCCGAGCGTGAACTGGTTCTGCCAGCCGGCGTTGAACTTCGGATTGGGATCGCCGATGATCGTGCGATCGTCGGGCGTGATCGCGCCGTCGGGGCCGGTCGCCTTTCCGTTCACCGGAGCCCCGGCCAGGTCGACGATCATGATGTCACCGGGATGCCAGCTCGTGCCGCTCAGCGGCTTCACCTTCGCCGTGTACGCCGCGGCGGCGGCGGAGTCTCGGAGGATTCCGTTGGTCTTGTAACCGTAGAACACGCCGAGCGCCTGGCCGACCTGAATCAGTGATCCGAGGAGCTTGAGGTCGCTGTTGACGCTGCCGGCGAAGATCGACTGCACGCCGCCGAGGTCGAGCACGCGGTTCTTGTTGTGCGAGTAGTTCAGCGTCGTCGTCCACCCGAGCGAGTGCGTGCGGCCGTCGAGCAGCGTGAGAGTGAGCCCGAGCTCGTAGCCGTTGTTGCTCACCGAACCGACGTTCTGAAGGGCAGTGCCGAATCCGCTCTCGAACGGCAGGTTCACCGCGAGGAGCAGGTCGCTGGTCGTCTTTCTATAAATGTCGCCCGTGAAGCTCACCCTGCCGCCGTAAAGGCCAAGGTCCACGCCGACGTCGTTCTGCCTCGTCGTCTCCCATCCGAGATTCGGATTGCCGACCGACGCCGGGTAGTAGCCCGGGACGACCGCGCCGCCGAACGTGTATTGCTGCGACAACAGGTGCGCCATCGACTGGTACGGCTGGATCGACGGGTTGCCCGCGAGCCCCGTCGACGCGCGGAATTTGAGCAGCTCGATCCCCGGAAACTTCTGCATGAACGGCTCGTCGGTGACGCGCCATCCAAACGCGGCCGACGGGAAGAATCCCCACTGGTGGTCCGCGCCGAAGCGCGACGAGCCGTCCTCGCGCCCCGTGACGGTGAACAGATAGCGATTGGCCAGCGTGTAGTTCACCCGTCCGATGTACGACGCGAGCGTCCAGCGCGTGTGCCCCGACGACACGACAGGGCCGCCGGCCTGCGTGCCCGCGCCGATGTTCTCGAAGACGTCGATATCGCTGACGAAGTTGCTGTTCTGAACCGTGTTGAAGACGAGGTCGTTCTGCTGGCGCGAGTAGCCCGCCACCGCGTTGATCTGCTGCGACGCGCTGAACGTGTGATCCAACGACAGCGTGTTCTCGTTGAGAAAGTTCGTGTTTTCGGTCCGGCCCCGCTTCGCGTAGCCGTTCTGCTGCGACCCCATGAGCGTCGTGCGCGGGAAGTAGGTATCGCGCGACCGGTTGGAGAGATCGCCGCCGATGCTCGTCCGGAATTTCAGTCCGCTCATCACCTCGTATTCGCCGAACGCGTTCGCGAGCACGCGCGTGTCGCCGAGCTTGTCCGTCACGTCGGCGGCCATCGACACCGGGTTCGGGATGTTCGTCGGCTGGAGCACGGACGACGGGCTGTTCTGGCCCATCAGCGTGTACTGGCCGTTCGGCTGGCGAAGCGGCAGGACGGGGTAGTAGTCGATCGCCGCGCCGACGGCCCCGGCGCCCGCGTTGAGCGAGCCGTCGGTCGGCACCGAGTTCGTGTTCACTCGGCTCACGGTGACCGTGCTCGCGACGCGCGCGCGGCTCCCGATGTTCTGATCGAGGTTGCCGCGGAGCGAGATGCGCTTGAACGCCGAGTTGATGACGACGCCTTGCTGCTGGAAGACGCCGCCGGAAAGCGCGTAGTGCGTCGCGTTGGCGCCCGCGCCGCCGCCGGTCACGCCCAGCTGCAAGTTGGACGTCGGCGCGCTGCGGAAGATGAGCGACTGCCAGTCGGTGTTCGGGAGTGTGTCGGGATTCGCGAAGACGACGCCGGTGCCGTTGTTCACGGACCAGTCGTTGACGAATTTCGCGAAGCCGGCGGCGTCGAGCAGATGGTAGCGGTGCGCCACGCTTTGGCTACCGCTGTACGTGTCGAGCGTGAACACGGGGCGGGCCGTCTGGCCGTGCTTCGTGGTGATGATGATGACGCCGTTCGCGCCGCGCGCACCGTAGATCGACGTCGCCGATGCGTCCTTCAGGATCTCGATCGACTCGATGTCGGCCGGGTTGAGCGCCGCGAGCGGATTCGAAGGCACCGTCGTCGTCGCGTCACGGCCGCCGTCGCTCGGGTTCTGCAAATCCGGGTTGTTCTCGATCGGGAAGCCGTCGATGACGTAGAGCGGTTCGTTGTTGCCGGTGACGGACGAGCCCCCGCGAATTCGGATCGAGAGCGCGCCGCCCGGCGCGGCCGACGCTTGCGTCACCGAGACGCCGGCCGCCGCGCCCTGGAGCGCCTGCTCGAGCGAGAGCGTCGGCGTCTGGTCGACGTTCGGCGTCACCGTGGCGACCGACCCGGTCAGGTCCGAGCGTCGCTGCGCACCGTAGCCGACGACGACCATTTGGTCGAGCGTGACGGAGGCCGCGGAGAGCGCGATGTTGAGCGTGACGGTCTGGCCGGCGGCCACGGTCACCTGCTGCTCGACCGGGGCGTACCCGATGCGCGAGGCCTTGACGCGTTGGGTTCCGGCGGGCACCTCGTTTATGGTATATCGCCCGTCGGTGCCGCTTCGGCCGCCGAGCTGCGTTCCATTGATCGTCACCGAGACGTTGGACACCGGCGCCCCGGCGGTTCGGTCGGTGATCAGGCCGGCGATTCGGCCTGTCGTTCCCTGGGCCGACGCGGTCGCGGGGGCCGTGGCCGCAAGGAGGGCGGGGAGGACGAGTGCGAGACGGGAGAGGAGTCTCGACGAGAGCATGCGGCGTTCTCCTTCGGAATGGGTCGAAATTGCCTTTTGTTCTTTATACGAACAAAAGAGTCCAAGAAACGCGAGCCGAAGCTCGCGATCGCACTGACGACCGAACGTCCTGCACTCGGAAAACGGCGGGAAAAAACACTCACCTAACAACGTGGCCAGCGCTACGATTCGTCACATTCGCAGCGCCCGCCGGCCCCGCCCGCGATTTTGTTCGTACAACGAACATTCGCGACCCCCTAACCTGTGCATCCTCGGCCAATCGCGCCAGAGGCAACGCCGCCCGTGAAGATCACCTTTCGCTGGTTCGGGCAGACCGACCCGATACCGCTGGCTTACATCCGTCAGATCCCGGGTGTTACGGGCGTCGTGAGCGCCATCTACGACACGCCCGTCGGAGATGCTTGGCCTCAGGCGTCGCTCGAGCGGCTCGCCGAGCAGACTGACGCGGCCGGCGTTCCGCTCGCCGTCATCGAGAGCATCCCGGTCCACGAAGACATCAAGCTCGGACGCGCGTCGCGCGATCGCCTCGTCGATGCCTGGTGCGAGAGTGTCGCGCGGGTCGGCGCCATCGGTGTCGGCATCGTCTGCTACAACTTCATGCCCGTCTTCGATTGGATGCGCAGCAACCTCGCGCTGCGCCTCTCCGACGGCTCGACGGCCCTTGCCTTCGACGACGTCGAGCTGGCGCGATTCGACCTCTCCCGCGGCACTCGCGACTTGCCCGGTTGGGCCGCCGCGTACGACGCCTCGGACCTCGAGGCCCTCATCGATGCCTATCGGCGGCTGACTCCCGAGCATCTATGGGAGAACCTCGCCTTCTTCCTCGAGCGCGTCGTTCCCGCCGCGGAAAGCGCCGGTGTTCGCCTCGCGATCCATCCGGACGATCCGCCGTGGAGCATCTTCGGTCTCCCGCGCATCGTGACGAGCGGCCCCGCGCTCGAGCGTCTCGTCGGTCTCGTCGACAGTCCGGCAAACGGCGTGACGGTCTGCACCGGCTCGCTCGGCGCGGACCCCACGAACGACCTGCCTGCCATCATCCGCCGGGTGGGCCGAATGTCGCGGCTCCATTTCATGCACTGCCGCAACGTCAAGCGCACCGGCGACCACCGGTTTCATGAAAGCCCGCATCCGTCGGCGTACGGCAGCGTCGACATGCTCGAGGTCGTGCGCGCGCTGCACGACGTCGGCTATGCGGGCCCGATGCGCCCCGACCACGGCCGCATGATCTGGGGCGAAAGCGGCCGGCCGGGTTACGGCCTGTACGACCGCGCGCTGGGGGCGATGTACCTCCAGGGGCTGTGGGAGGCGGTCAGCGCCACGTAACGAGCGTGCCGCGAAGGCGGCCGAATCGTCCATTCGGAAAGGGGATCCACAAGGCGCGCTGACGGTTAGCGCGCCTTAATGATTTCGGCCAGGCATGCCGAAACTTTGAAACGCGATTTCCACCTTCCATCGACGAATGGCCGCACCGCAACTCACACAAGACCGGCTCGGGGAAATGCTCGTGCGCGATGGTTTGCTCACGCGCGAGCAATTGTCCAAGGCCTTGGCGGAGCAGAAGCAGAACGGGCAACGGCTCGGCTACACCCTCGTGAAGATGGGCATGCTGCCCGAGATCGACCTCACGAAGGCGCTCGCCAAGCAGCATCGCATGCCGGCCGTCGACCTGTCGCGATTCGAGGTGGACCCGAAAATCGCGAAGATGATCCCCGCCGAGTTGGCGCAGAAGAACCTCGTGATGCCGCTCAAGCGCGAGGGTCGTTCGTTGACCTTGGCGATCGCCGATCCGTCGAACCTCGGCGTGCTCGAGGACATCAAGTTCATCACGCGCTGCGACATCATCCCGGTCGTGGCCGGCGAATACACGCTGGCGACGATGGTCGAGAAGGTGTTCGGGTCGACCGACGACCAGCAGATGGCGTCGTTGATGGACACGATCACCGAGCTCGAAGGGATCAGCGACGTCGAGGTGCTCGAGGACGAGGACGAGGATGTCTCGCAGGCGGCGCTCCAGGCCCAGATGGAGGACGCGCCGGTCGTCAAACTGATCAACGCGATCCTCACCGACGCCGTGAAGCGCGGCGCGTCCGACATCCATTTCGAGTGCTTCGAGCACGAGATCCGCGTCCGCTACCGCATCGACGGCGCGCTCCAGGAAGTCATGAAGCCGCCGATGAAGCTCAAGGCGGCGCTCATCTCGCGGTTCAAGATCATGGCGATGCTGAACATCGCCGAGCGGCGCGTGCCTCAGGACGGCCGCATCAAGCTCAAGATCGGCAATCGCGTCATCGACTACCGCGTGTCGACGCTGCCGACGCTCTTCGGCGAAAAGGTCGTGCTGCGAATTCTCGACAAGGGCAACCTCGCCTTCGACCTTTCGACGTTCGGCATCGAGCCGCGCGCCGAAGCGGACCTCATGGAGGCGATCTCGAATCCGTACGGCATGGTGCTCGTCACCGGCCCCACGGGTTCGGGCAAGACGACGACGCTCTACTCGGCGCTCTCCAAGGTCAATCAGATGGACGTCAACATCATGACCGCCGAGGACCCCGTCGAGTACAACCTGTTCGGCATCAACCAGGTGCTCGTGCGGACCGACATCGGGATGACCTTCGCCGCGGCGCTCAAAGCGTTCCTGCGGCAGGACCCGAACATCATCATGGTCGGCGAGATTCGAGATCTCGAAACGGGCGGCATCGCCATCAAGGCCGCGCTCACCGGCCACATGGTGTTGTCGACGCTGCACACGAACTCGGCGCCCGAAACGGTGACGCGTCTGTTGGACATGGGACTCGAGCCGTTCAACGTGGCGTCGGCGGTGAACCTCGTGCTCGCGCAGCGGCTCGTGCGGCGCATCTGCTCCGGCTGCCGGGTGCAGTATCAGCCCGCGCCCGAGGAATGGGCGGCGCTCAAGGTCAAGCCGACGACCACGATGCGCGACCTGCGGTTCACCGAAGAGGCGCTCGCCAACGCGAAGCTGAAGGCGACCAAGGAAGCGGCGCCGTTCCTCGCGACCCTGAGCCTCGACACGCGGTTCGGTCAGCTCGGCTTTTTCAAGGGCGCGGGCTGCGACACGTGCGGTGGAACGGGCCTCAAAGGGCGTCAGGGCGTCTACGAGGTCATGACGATGACCCAACATCTGCGCAAGCTCGTCATGCAGAACGTCGGCGCGGCCGAGATTCGCGAGGCGGCCATCGAAGAGGGGATGCTCACGCTGCGCATGGACGCCTGGCTCAAGGTCATGAAGGGAATCACGACCACCGAGCAGATGATCCGCGAGACATCGGCGTGATCAAAGGGCGGCGCGGCACTGCCTCGGTCTGATTTCTATCGGCAAGTCGCTATCGCGCCAGAGGAAGCGAGCCTAGCCTCGAGCATCAGCCGACAGCAGGCGCTGGGAGCCGAAACGTCGGAGACGCGCCGCCGAACCGCGTCGTTCGGCTCGGAGCTCCTGCTCCAAGCTCGTGCTCACGGCTAGGCTCGCGGCGCCTCTCGAAATCTCTCCTCGGATCACCGGACCCTGAACGTTCCCGCGCGCCGTTCAGCGGATGAGAGAAATCTCACGCGCCTCTCGAAGCGGCGTGGAAATGGCCGGTATCGCGGGATTTCGCCTACACTTCCGGCGCGCCGAGGCCGAAACTTGTCGTCGAGGGCTCCGGGCGCCGACGAGGCGCCGACGTGCCCGGCGTCGATGGCGGCGCCGGGTGCGGGGGTTCCGCGCATGACCCAACCGATCCGTTCGTCGTCCCTCTAGGATGGGCGCCGTGTCTGTGGAACGAATCGTTCCATCTCGCGGCCCGTGCGTCCATCACACATCGCCCCAAGCGATTACAGCCCTCTACGCCTTCGATGACTCCATCTCCCTCGACCCCGTCGTCCTCCAGCAACCCTTCGGGCGTAAATCTTCGCCTGCTGCTCGAGGAGATGATCGATCGCAACGCGTCGGACTTGCACATCACGGCGGGCGAGCGGCCCAAGTTCCGCATCGACGGCGACATCACCAACTCGAACATCGAAACCGTGCTGCAGCCGAAGGAAACGCTGCAACTCGCGTATTCGGTGCTCACCGAAAATCAGAAAAAGCGGTTCGAGATGGAGGACGAGCTCGACTTCTCGTTCGGCATCCAGAACCTGGCGCGCTTCCGCGGCAACTGTTTCAAGCAGCGCGGGTGCGTTTCGATGGTCATCCGGCAGATCCCGTTCAACATCCGAAGTTTCGAGGACCTCGGCCTCCCCAAGGTCATCGCCGACCTGTCGGATCGTCCGCGCGGCCTGATTCTCGTCACGGGCCCGACGGGCTCCGGGAAGTCGACGACGCTCGCCGCGATGCTCGACCGGATCAACAAGTCCATGAAAGGACACATGATCACGATCGAGGATCCGATCGAGTTCATTCACAAGCACCAGGCGTGCATCGTCAACCAGCGCGAGGTCGGCTCGGACACGAAGAGCTTCCAGGCCGCGCTCAAGTACGCGCTGCGTCAGGATCCGGACGTCGTGCTCATCGGCGAAATGCGCGACCTCGAGACGATTCAGGCCGGTCTGACGATCGCCGAGACGGGACACCTCGCGTTCGCGACGCTGCACACGAACAGCGCGGCCGAAGCGGTGAACCGCATCATCGACGTGTTCCCGAGCCACCAGCAGTCGCAGGTGCGCGCGCAGCTCGCGTTCTCGCTCGAGGGGATCATCACGCAAACGCTGCTGCCGAAGCTGAGCGGCAAGGGGCGCGCGATGGCGGCGGAGATTCTCGTCGTCACGCCGGCGATTCGCGCCCTCATCCGCGACGACAAGATCCACCAGATCTACTCGATGATGCAGTCCGGCAAGAAGTACGGCATGCAGACGATGAACGACTCGCTGTACAACCTGTATATGAGCAAGACGGTGTCGCTCGACGAAGTGTTGCGCGCCAGCCACGACCAGTCCGAAATTCAGCGCATGATCGGCATTTCGCCCGACGGCAGCGAGAGCACGCCGGGCAAGCCTCAGGCGACGGCCGCCGCGGGCGCGGGACGGCGGTAGCGAAAGCGGGAATTTGGTGACGCGGCTCACGACGGGCGGCCCGTAATCTTCCGGCCGCCCCGGTCGTCTTTAAGAGGAAGCACCTCAGCAGCCATCTCGAGGGATTCATGCCTCAATACACGTACACCGCGCGCGCCGTCAACGGCGAGCTCAAATCGGCGACGATCGACGCGCCGTCGCGCGACGACGTCATCAAACAGCTCAGACAGCTCAAGCTGAACGTCGTCAAGATCGACGAAGGCACCGCGAATCGGAAGAAACGCGGCGGCTCGATCAAGATGCGCGACGTCGTGATCTTCACGCGTCAGTTTTCGACGATGATCAACGCGGGTCTCCCGCTCGTGCAGGCGCTCGACATTCTGGCGCAGCAGAGCGAGAACCCCGCGCTCAAAGACGTGACGCGGCAGGTCGTGTTCGACGTCGAGTCGGGCAACACGCTGGCCGACGCGATGCGCAAGCATCCGCGGGGGTTCAGCGAATTGTACGTGAACATGGTGGCGGCCGGTGAGGCGGGCGGTATTCTCGACACGATCCTCATGCGCCTCGCGGTGTTCATGGAAAAGAACGACGCCCTCATCCGCAAGGTGAAGGGCGCCATGATCTACCCGGGCGTCATCATCACGGTGGCGGCGATCGCCATCACGGTGCTGCTCATCTTCGTCATTCCGACGTTCGAGACCATGTTCGCCAGCGCGAACATCGCGCTGCCGCTGCCGACGCGAATCGTCATCGCGATCTCGCGCGGGCTCAAGAGCTACTGGTACATCGTCGTCGCCGCCGCGATGGGGATCTACTTCTCGATCCGGAGCTACTACCGGACACCGGGAGGAAAGCTCAACATCGACAAGCTGCTGCTGAAGATGCCGGTGCTCGGCGACGTGCTCCGCAAGTCGGCCGTCTCGCGCTTCACGCGTACGCTCGGCACGCTGATCTCGTCGGGCGTGTCGATCCTCGACGGCCTCGAGATCACGGCCAAGACGTCGGGCAACCGCGTCATCCAGGACGCGATCATGGAATCGCGGTCGTCGATCGCCGGCGGCGACACGATCGCCGCGCCGCTCAAGAAGTCCGCGGTCTTCCCGCCCATGGTGATCTCGATGATCGCCGTCGGCGAGCAGACGGGCGGTCTGGACGAAATGCTCACGAAGATCGCTGACTTCTACGACGAAGAGGTCGACGCGGCCGTGTCAGGCCTCCTCGCCCTCATGGAACCGGTGATGATCGTGTTCCTCGGCGTGGTGGTCGGCGGCATGGTCGTCGCGATGTACCTGCCGATCTTCGACATGGTGAACGCGGCGGGCGCGTAGATCCGGCGATCGCGAATCACAAGTCTGTCATCCGCCGCCCGGCGCGACGCGAGTCGCGCCGGGCGGTCTTCATTCGTATGCCTTCACGGACATGTCTACGAACACCGACTGGATCCACGATTGTCCGGCGACCGTGCAGGCAATCTGGCTTCACGACGTGGTTCGCTGCCATGCTAGACCGTGCGGCGGCCCCTACCTTCGCGTTACCCGGGCCGCGCTTCTACAATCCATAAAGGGCGCACTCTCCCACCCGGCTCCCGGCTGACGCATGATGGCTTATCGAGTACTCGTCGCGTTCGCGGCGGTCCTCCCAGGGTTCGTCGCCTGGTGGACGGGTCGCCGTCTCGCGCGTTCGCTCGACGATCCGGCGCTCGCCGAGCTCCTCCTCGCGCGGCGCCAGCGCCTCAGCGGGATCACGGCGACCGCGCTCGCCTTGATCCTGGTGCTTGGCAGCGACGACGCGTTCTGGAGCATCCCGCTGATGCTCCTCTCATTGCCCGTCGGCGGGTATCCGCTCCGTCGCGCGCTGGCCATCGACACGGACGGTATCGCACCCCACGTCTGGCGGTACGCGAAGAACGTCGTCGGCGCGATGGGGCTCTGGATCCTCCTCGCATGGATGCCGATGATCGTGCTGGCGATTCCGGCGCGGTATCGCCTCACGTCGCTCGCGTTCGCGCCGCTGCTGTGGGCGTGGGACCGCTGGTTCGCGCGCATCTGGCTCCGGTTGCACGACGCGCGCCCGCTCACGAACGCCGAAGTTGATTCGCGCGTGGCGGCGATCGCCGAGCGTGCCGGGATGCGGCCGCCGCCGGCGCTGTACGTCATCGGTTCGGCGCGTTCGCGCTGGGTCAACGCGGTGGCGCTGCCGGCGGTTCGACAACCGTCGATCGTGTTCGGCAACGCGCTCGTGGACCTGCTCGAGCCCGACGAAGTCGCGGCGGTCTACGCGCACGAATTGTCGCACTTGGAGCAGCACGGGCCGCGGATGCTGCGACGACGGCACGCGATGACTCGCGTGCTCATCGTGCTCGCGGTGGCGCTGCCGCTCGTCGTCGCCCGCTTCGCGCCGGGCAGCGAGTGGCTCGTCCGAATCGTCTGGCCCGTGGTGGTCTTGATGTTTCTCGCGCTGCGCGGCCGAGGACACAAACAGCGGGAAACGGAAAGCGACTTGCGCGCGGCAGCTCTAAGCGGTGATGCGGAGCTGGTCGCTCGCGCGCTTACGAAGGTCCACGTCCACGGACTGATTCCGCGCCGATGGTCGGTGAACTTCGAGAGTCGTGCGAGCCACCCGAGTCTCGCGCGCCGCATACAAGCGTTGCGCGGCGAGACGGCGGCCGCCGCGAGGGTCAACGCGCCGATGATCCTGCCGACGGCGCGCGAAGGCACGCTGTTGGCCTTCGACGATGCCCGAGCCTACTGGTTCGACGGCGTCTCTCCCGACACACCTCGCGAGCTCTCAGAGTTGCGCGCGAACGCCACCAGCATGCGGTCGGTCGCTTGGGCGGAGCTGGTCGAGCTCCGCGTGAGCGCCGCCGGCACGGAGCGCGCGTTGCTGGCGGCGCACCGCAACGGCGATCGGTGGAGCGTTCCGCTCGATTCGGCGCACGTCGCGGACGTTCAGCGGGCGCTGGACCGTGTCGACGTCCGGTTGCATCGCGAGTTGGGAAAGCGGGCCTTCCCAACGACGCGCATTCTCGCGGCCGCGATGCTCCTCGCGATGTTCTGGACGACCCAGATCGGCGTCCTGATCATTCCGGCGTCGCTGGCGGCGTTTCGTCCGAGCTTGGCGGCGCTCGCGGCGATGGGGACGATGGCACTCGGCACCGCGGCCGTCGGCATCGCTCGAAGTCTGCCGTTGGATGCGGCAAGCGCGTTGCGCATCGCGGTCATCGGCGCGCTCGGCGCGATCGGACTCGCGCTGGCCTGGCTCGAGGCGCGACGGGATCGCACCGCCGCGGCAAAACGCCGCGAGCACCGGACAGCCGCGCGCCCCGTGCTCCTCGTCCTCGCCGTCGCGGCCGTGGTGCTTGGCCTCGTGCTGGGCGGAGCCGCGGGAGACTTGTCGCTCTCGCAAGTCGCGCGCTTGCCCATGGCGCCGGCATTCGGCGTGACGCTTCTCGGACTCGGATCGGCGCTCTTCGTCTGGGGAGGTCGTGTCGCAGTCGCGTCGGCGGGAGCTTCGATGTTGGCGGGCATCGTCTTGTTCATCCCGACGCTGGTGTCGTCGACCGCGTCGAGCTCTTCACCTCCGCTCTCTCGCACCACCGCAGATGCGAGCGAGATCGCGCGCATCGCGGTTTCGGCGAACGTCTTCTCGGTCGATCTCTCGCCCACCGGTCAGCGGCTCCTCATTCGTCGCTACGATAACGGTAGGCCAAACGCGAATCGCTACATGCTTCGGTCGATCGACGGCTCGACCCGCGAAGTGCTCGGCGTTCAGGCCGCGTTCGCGGATGACGATCGCGTGTTGGTGTTGCGAAGTACCGGTGATTCGTTGTCGCTGCAACTCGAGCGCGCGGATTCGGCCAACGCGGTGTGGTCCGTGGCCCTGCCGCCGATCTTGGGACCACGGTTGCGCGTGTCGCCGCACGACGGCGCGTGGTCGATCGTCGGCCAAGACGACGAGAACGACTCGCTGGTCGTCGTCTCGGGCAGGATCGATTCCGCCAAAGCCATCGTACGCCGCCTCAAGTCGATGGCGACGCCAATGGGAGCGACCGCGATCTTCAGAGTCGGCTCCCGGCTCGTCGTACCGTCTTATGACGTTGGCAACCTCGGCGCCAACCCGTTTTCGCTGCTCGCGATGATGACGCCGCGCGCGACGCTGTGGGAGATCACCGACGCCGGCCGGAAACAGATCGGCGAGATGACGGGATTCCCGCTCTGCGGCGATGCGGACGACGGATCCGCCGCTTGCGTGGTACGGCAACAGGGCCAGAGCGAGGTGTGGACGCTCGCCGACACCGGTGCGCCGCGGATGGTCGGCCGGTTGTCGCTCGACGACGTCATGCGAGCGTCGCCCGGTCCGGGCCCGCGCGTGACCGCCATTCAAAAAGACGCCGCGATCATCCTCGACGCAGCGAGCGGCCGCGTGACGCGCATTCGTCTTCCGGCAGATTCCGGGTTCGCGATGGAGGCGCACAGCGTGCCCGGGCGGCTCGCCGTGCTGCGGCGAAAGACCGACGGTGGGTCGACCATAGTCCTATATCGGATTCCCTAGGTAGGTTCGCTAAACGTCGCGCCGTCGTCTGATTCGCGTCGGGTGAGACCGCCGCCGCAATCGGACCCACGAGGAACAACCGCGAGCGCGCCGGCGTCGCGGCGTGCGGCATGCCAATCAACCTCCGAGAACATCCGGAAGGACTGGCGGTATGCTTCGAGAACTCTCAGGCTCGCGCCCGGCACGCACCATCCGATCGGAGCACCTGGTCGGCAGCGCCCTCGCTCACGGCGCTGTGATCGCCGCCGTGATCCTGACTGCCCGCGGGGCGAGTCCGAACTCGCATGGATGGCAGTCGCCCCGAGAGAGTACGCCCGTGGTCCACTTGCAGTACCTCACATTGACCCCGGCGGATGTGGCGACGCCGGCAAAACCCGCGAACACATCCGAACGACGGACGACGCCCGCGCGAAGGAGTTCGGTGAGCGAGCGCCACGGCACGCCGTCGCGGCTCGTCTCTTTCAAGGAGTCGCTGGGCGCCATCACGGATCGCCTCGCCGAAATCCGTCCCGCGATCGACGCCGCCGACGTCGTCAACAAGCCCGACACCGACAATTCCCGATGGACCGCCGTAGCCGATTCCGAGTTCAGCAAGGGGCCGTCGCGACTGAGCGACGCCGTCCCGACGATGGTCGCGCAGGTCAAGAACGGGATCTACACGCCGGACCTCGTCGACGAGCAGGTGGCTCCACGTCCCGGCAACCCGAAGCCGAGATACCCTGAGTCCCTTCGCGCGGCGGGCGTCGAGGGCGACGTCAACGTGCAGTTCGTCGTCGACACGACGGGCCGAGTCGACGAGCCGAGCATCAAGTTCTCGAGCCACATCCACGAGTTGTTCATGGATGCGATCCGCGTGTCGTTGCGGAGAGCCCGATTCTTCCCGGCCCGACTCGCCGGCACCGTCGTGCCCCAGCTCGTGCAACAGGAGTTCCGCTTCGAGTTGCGCGAACGGCCTTAGACGGGGTGGGTGCGGGGGAAGGTGTGCGGAGACGTGGAACGAGTGCGGCGGCGGTGTACGGAGACCTGGAACGAGAGAGAGGATTGTGTGCGGAGGCTGGGCCGTTCTCCGCACTCCGCCTCCTTACGCGTTCCAGGTCTCCGCACGCCGTCTCCTCACACGCTTCAGGTCTCCGCACGCCGTCTCCTCACACCCATCCTGAATCCCATCCTCGATAGCCTACGTAGGGATTCCCGATACCAGGCGAAGCGCATCGGCGTTCTGCCGTAGCCGCGCGAGCGCCACCTGGTTTTGTCGACGGCGGTGCGCGCTGGCTTTCGCGCGCCCGGGCCACCGACTATATCCAATCCATCAGCGCGGACACTCGGAGCTGCCCATGTCGCTCGGAAGTTTCCTCAAGAAACAGTTCATCGACGTCATCGCGTGGACTGAAGAGGGCGCCGGCATTCTGCAGTATCGCTTCCCGATGCAGGACATGGAGATTCAGAACGGCGCACAGCTCACCGTGCGCGAGTCGCAGGCGGCGGTGTTCGTGAACGAGGGCGTGTTCGCCGACATCTTCTCGCCCGGCCTCTACACGCTCAACACGAAGACGCTGCCGCTCCTGACCAACCTGCGAAACTGGGACAAGCTCTTCAAGTCTCCGTTCAAGTCCGACGTCTACTTCTACTCGACGCGGCAGCAGACCGGCCAGCGGTGGGGCACGCCGATGCCCGTCACGATCCGCGACAAGGAATTCGGCGCGGTCCGGCTCCGCGCCAACGGCATCTATTCCTACCACCTGACCGATCCCGCCGTTTTTCATCAGAAGGTCGCGGCGACGCAGGGACAGTACACGACCGACGAGCTCGAGCCGCACCTCCGCAACGTGATCGTCGGCAAGGTGTCCGACGCGTTCGGCCAGAGCGGCGTCGCGTTCCTCGACATGGCGGCGAACATCGACGAGCTGTCGACGGCGATGCGCGCGCAGGTCGGGCCACTCTTCGCGGACTTCGGCCTTGCGCTCGACACCTTCCAGGTCGAGAGTCTGTCGCTGCCGGACGAACTGCAGAAGATGCTCGACCAGCGCATCGGCATGAACATGGTCGGCGACATGCGCCAGTACTCGCAGTTCCAGGCCGCCCAGTCGATGCCGATCGCCGCGGCCAATCCTGGCGGCGGCGCCGGTGTCGGCGTCGGGTTGGGGGCCGGGTTGGCGATGGGGAAGGCGATGGCCGACGCGATCTCCGGGGGGGGCGCCAGCGCGCCGAGCGCGCCGAACGGCGGCGCAACGCCATCCGCCGAGACAAAATTCTGTGGCGAGTGCGGCAAGCCGATCGCGCGGAGCTCGAAGTTCTGCTCCGAGTGCGGCGCAAAACAGGCGTGAGCGGCGTCGAGTGGGTCATCGACGCGCGTGGCTGTGATCCATCGAAGCTGACCGACCTGGCTTCGTTGAAGGAGTTGGTCGACGGCATCGTCGACGACTTGTCGCTCAACGTCGTCGGCGAGCCGCTCTGGCACACATTCCCGGGCGCGGGGGGCGTCACGGGGCTGTGCCTTCTCTCCGAGTCGCACCTCGCGATCCACACGTTTCCCGAGCACGCGTCGCTCTGCCTGAACGTGTTCTGCTGCCGCCCACGCGGCGAATGGGACGTCGAGGCTCGGCTTCGACGGCACGTGGTCGCGAGCGACGTGGACATCACGAAGATCCAACGCACCTACGCCGAGCTGACTGACCCCGTCCCCCTCCCGTGACCGGTCGAACTGCCGTCTGCCCGAACTGCGGCGCCGAGATCACGTTTCGCTGGTCCGGCGCCGTACAGACGACGTGCCCCGCGTGCCACTCGGTCCTGGTCCGCCACGACGTGGACCTCGAGCGAGTCGGCGCCGTCGGCGACGTGCCACTCTCCATGTCGCGCATCCAGCTCGGCACCGAGGGGTCGTACAAGGGCAAGCCGTTCGTCGCCGTCGGACGCATCGTCTACGAGTACGAGCGCGGGCATTGGAGCGAGTGGCACATCCGCTTCGGCGACGCGACGAGCGCCTGGCTCAGCGACGCGCAGACGGAATACGCGATCACGACGCAAGTCGAAAATCCCGGAACGCTGCCGGCGGCCGGAACGTGCAAGCCGGGCCAGCAGCTTACGCTTCCCGGCGGCTCGTACAGCGTCGCGGTGATCACGCACGCCCTCTACTCCGGCGTCGAAGGCGAGCTTCCGTTCGAGTACTGGGACAAACTGCAGGTCGAGTTCGTGGATCTCAAAGGATCCGGCGATCGGTTCGCGACGATCGACTACAGCGACGCCGCGCCGGTCCTCTACACAGGCGAATACGTCACGTTCGAGAGCCTGCGGCTCAAGAACCTTCGCGACCCGGCAGCCGACGAGGGTCCGCAGATTGCGGGCGTCAAAGGGCTCAACTGTCCGCAATGCGGCGCGGCGATCGAGATCAGGAGCGGCCACCTCGCGCAGACGGTTGCGTGCCCGTCGTGTACGGCGATCCTCGACGCGCGCGATCCTAATCTCGCGGTATTGGAAAAAGCGCAGGACCGGCTGAATCGCGCGACGCCGGCCATCCCGCTCGGCACATCCGGCGTACTCGGAAACGAGCGCTGGCAGGCGATCGGGTTTCAGCTGCGCGGCGTCGTCGTCGAAGGAGTCACCTACTCCTGGCGCGAGTACTTGCTCTGGAACGCCGAGCACGGCTTTCGCTATCTCACGGAATACGACGGGCACTGGAACGACGTCGTCGTGCTCAAGGGGGCGCCGAAAGAGACGCTGATCGACGGCCGACGACAGGCCGAATACGACGGAACGGTCTTCAAGCATTTCCAGTCCGCGAACGCCGAGACCCTCTTCGTGCTCGGCGAGTTCCCGTGGGAAGCACGCACGGGAGACAAAGTCGAGGACGCGGACTTCGTCGCGCCGCCCTACATGCTCTCGTCCGAGCGAACGTCCGACGAAGTCACGTGGTCGCTCGGGACGTACACGCCGCCGGAGAAAATCGCGCAGGCGTTCAAGCTTCCACCTCTTCCGACGCCGCGCGGCGTCTTCGCCAATCAGCCCAATCCACGGTCGGGCGCCGCGGGCGCGCTCAAAGGAACGTTCTTCTTGCTGGCCGCGGTGTTGCTCGTGCTCGCGGTTGCCCGCTTCATGACCGCGCGCAACGAGTCGGTGTTCACGCAGTCGTATGAGTACGGTGGAAGCGGGGACACCGCGGCGTACGTGACGCCCGTGTTCACGCTTGGCGGCCACACGTCGAACGTCGAGTTGGACATTCGCACGAGCCTCTCGAATGCGTGGGCGTACTACAACCTCGCGTTGCTGGACGAGAACGGCGGTCCGGGCTTCGACTTCGGGCGAGAAGTGTCGTACTACTTCGGCGTCGACGACGGCGAGGCATGGCACGAAGGATCCGCGGAGGACAAGGTGGTCCTGCCGTCGGTGCCGCCCGGGCGCTACTACCTTCGCGTCGCGCTGGACCGCGACGCCGGCGCGGGGCCGTTTTCGTACACGCTGGCCGTGAAACGCGACGTGCCGCGTATTTGGCCATTCCTCGCCGCGTTGGCGTTGCTCGCCGTGCCGGTGCTGTTCTCGGCGTTCGGTTCCGTGAACTTCGAGTACAATCGTTGGCGCGAGAGCGATCACCCGTGGGTAACCACGTCGTCCGACTCGGACGACGACGACGACCAGTGACGACGATGAACAAGACCTTCTATCTCATCCTCGGTGTGATAGTCCTCGCGACGACGGCGGCGGCTGAATGGCGAGGGTGGGGAATGACCAGCGTGACCGAGGTCAAAGACGTCCCGCGCACCGTGCGCAACAACCCGGGCTCCTATCGCCCGCACTACATGTTCCTGGGGTCCTCCTTCCGGCGGGGAAAATGACATGACCGTCTTCGACAATCTGGGTTCCAACTTCATCGCGGCCGTCGTCTTCGCATTGCTCGGGGTCATCCTGTTCGTGGTCGGCTTCATGATCTTCGACAAGATCACTCCAGGCAGCCTGTGGAAGGAGCTGCTCGAAGATCAGAATACGGCGTTGGGCGTTCTCATGGCCGGTGTGGCGATCGCCATCGCCATCATCATCGCCGCGGCGATTCATTGACCGTCGCGCTGTTCCTGTCGGTCCTGTTGATCGCGGCGTGCGGGCTCGTCTACGAGCTCGTCGCCAGCGCCCTCGCCAGCTACTTGCTCGGCGACAGCGTCTTCCAGTTCTCGACGGTGATCGGGACGTACCTGTTCGCGATGGGCATCGGGAGCTGGATGTCGCGCTACATTGGCCGCGGTCTGGTCGCGCGGTTCGTGACGATCGAGCTGATGGTCGGCGTGATCGGCGGATTCTCGTCGATGCTGTTGTTCCTCGCGTTCGCGTACACGTCGGCGTTTCGCCTGGCGCTCTACGCGATCGTCGTCGTCGTCGGTGTGCTGGTCGGCCTCGAGGTGCCGCTGTTGATGCGGATCCTTCGCGACCGGTTCGACTTCAAGGACGTCATCGCCAACGTCCTCACGTTCGACTACCTCGGCGCGCTCGGCGCGTCGCTGGCGTTTCCGATCCTCCTCGTGCCGCATCTGGGGCTCGTCCGGTCGGCGATCCTGTTCGGCATCGTGAACGCGGCGATCGCGCTCTGGTCGACCTTCCTCTTCGCGAAGATTCTGCCGACGCGCCGAGCGTTGAGGGCGGCGTCGGTAGCGGTCCTGGCGTTGCTGACGGCGGGGATGGCGGCCGCGGGCAAGATCACCGACGAAGCCGAAGGGAACATCTATTCCGATGACGTCATCTTCGCGCGAGATACACGATATCAGCGGATCGTGTTGACGGCGTGGAAGGACGACCTCCGCCTCTTTCTCAACTCGCACCTCCAGTTCAGCTCGCGCGACGAATACCGCTATCACGAAGCATTGGTACACCCGGGATTGTCCGCGCTGCCGGGAGCGAGACACGTGCTGGTGCTCGGCGGCGGCGACGGTCTGGCGGTCCGCGAGATCCTCCGACATCCGAACGTCGAGCAGGTCACGCTGGTAGACCTCGATCCGGCGATGACGAAGCTGTTTTCGACGCATCCGCTGCTGACGAAGCTGAACGACAGCTCGTTCTTGTCACCGAAAGTGCACGTCATCAACGCCGACGCGTTTGTGTGGCTCGACGAAAACAGTCAGGCGTTCGATTTCGCGGTCGTCGATTTTCCCGACCCCGACAACTACAGCATCGGCAAGCTGTACACCACGGCGTTCTATCGCCTGCTCGCGCGACACATCACCCCGGGCGGGTCCTTCGTCGTGCAGAGCACGTCGCCCCTCTTCGCGCGGCAATCGTTCTGGTCGATCGTCGAGACGCTCAGGTCGGCGGGGCTGAAGACCTACCCGTACCACGTCTACGTGCCGTCGTTCGGCGAGTGGGGGTTCGTGCTCGCCTCGCACGATGCGTACACGCCGCCGAGCGAGTTGCCGAACGGGCTGCGCTTCCTGACGGCCGCCGCGGTGAACGAAGCATTTCAGTTTCCGCGCGACATGGCGCCCGTCCCCGCGCGCGCGAACCATCTGAACGATCAGATGCTCGTGCGGTATTACGGCGAAGAGTTCGACAAGATCAACCGGTAGCGTCGTGAAGCGGCGTGCGTTTCTGGGCGCGTTGACGGCTCCACTGGTCGGAGTGCCGTTGCTCGCGCCCGCCCTCATCGGGTTGACGCGAAAATCGCCGCGAACGATCGCCGGTGGATTCGTGGACGACGGCGGCGCGTTCGGTCACCGGCTGCGCGACGGGACGATGCCGGTTTCGCGCGCGCCCGAATCTCGCATCCCAATCGTGATCGTCGGGGGGGGAATCGCGGGATTGAGCGCCGGCTGGGAGCTGCGGCGCAGCGGCATGACCGATTTCGTGATCCTCGAGCTCGAATCGGTGGCCGGCGGCAACGCGCGCTCCGGCCAGAACGACGTCTCGGCGTACCCGTGGGCGGCGCACTACGTGCCGGTGCCCGGCGTCAAGTCATCGCTCGTGCGCGAGCTGTTCGAGGAGCTCGACGTACTGCGCGACGGCGCGTGGGAGGAGCGATATCTGTGCTTCTCGCCGCAAGAGCGTCTCTTCGCGCACGGCGAGTGGCACGACGGCATCGAGCCCGATTTCGCGCTCGACGCCACGGGTCGCGCCGCGTTCAGCCGCTTCGACGAGCTGATCGCCGCCCATCGGGCGAGCGGTGAATTCACGATCCCGATGGCCGACGGTGTGCGGCGCGATTCTCCGTTGGATCGTGTGTCGATGGCGGAGTGGCTCGCGCAGCATCAGCTCGACACGCCGGCGATGCGCTGGTTCATCGACTATGCGTGCCGCGACGACTACGGCGCGCTGGCGAGGGACACGTCGGCGTGGGCGGGCATCCACTACTTCGCCTCGCGCCCGCACGACGAGCAGGGACCGCTCACGTGGCCTGAGGGAAACGGCTGGATCGCGAAGCGCTTGATCGCGATGCTGGCGGACCACATTCGGCCCGCCGAGCCGGCGGCACGAATCGAGCGAGCCGGCGCGCGTTGGCGAGTCATCTCGACAAAGGGGACGTATCTCGCCGCGTCGGTGATCTTCGCGGCGCCGTCGTTCTTGCTGCCGCACGTCGTTCCGGAGCTCGCGCCGCGGCGGGTGCCGCTCGTCTACTCTCCTTGGCTGACGGCGAACCTTACGCTCGACCGTTTGCCGCGGGAGCGCGGCCGCGGTGCGCCGCTGTCGTGGGACAACGTGATCTACGATTCGCCGTCGCTCGGCTACGTCGATGCGACGCATCAGTCGCTGCGCACGCATTCGGAGCGCGCGGTGTGGACCTACTACTGGTCGCTGGCGAATCGCACGCCGGCGGACGGGCGGCGCGATCTGCTCGCGCTCACTTGGCCCGACTGCGTCGATCGCATCGTCGCCGATCTGGAACGAGCACACCCCGACATTCGCGAGTGCGTGTCGCGGATCGACGTGATGCGGCTCGGACACGCGATGGTACGGCCGTCCGTTGGTTTCTTGGCCTCGACCGCCGCCGTGGCGCGGTCGCTACCGCCGGGACTTCATCTCGCGCACTCGGACTTGAGCGGCTTGTCGCTGTTCGAGGAGGCGCAGTTCCGTGGCGTGATCGCCGCGCGCGCCGTTCTGGGGAGGGGGCGGTAACGGTCAGCGGCCGCTTTTTCTCGCCCGGCGCGTTCTTAGGTGGGGCGGAGAGGAATTCAACGCAGACGACCCGGATTTTGAACCGCGATCCCGCAGATTGTCATTCTTGTCAACTGCGGGATTGTCATTCCGGTCTGCGTCGTCTGCGTTGAGGTTTTTGCGTTGTCGGTAGTGACGCGCTTTCACGGTGTCCGGTTAAGCCCACGACCTGTTGCATCGCCTCAGAGATGGGCGGTCCCATTCTGCGGCGACCCTCTCGCGTTTTTGTCGGCGGCATCATATATATGGACTACAATTGAAGCTTGCGGTTGCAACGCCGCCGATGGCGACCGTGAGTCCAGCCTAACGTTTTTCTCACTCACATGTCTCGCCTCTCTCGGAACGCTGCCCGCGCCTCGGTGGTGGTCGCAAGCTTGGCCTGCGCCTCTCCCACTTTTGCGCAGCGTTCTACCTCCACCAGCCCGACGTTCAACCACGGCGTCGTCCTCGGCGGCGAGTGGTTGCAGGCCAACGCGCTCCCTCTCAACCGGAATGCGTTGGGCAGTATGTCCGCCGACGTGTCGCTGCGCCGTCCGCACTGGGCAGTCGACGCCGGGTATCTGCGGATCGCGCGCGACCTGAGCACGGTGCAGGGCGGGTTTGTTTCGGCTGGTTTGCCACTGGCATGGGGACGTCTCCTCGCCATTCCGTCGATCGGCGCGTTCGGCGGACAGGCACAGCGCTCCGTCGACTCGACCGGCTACGACTTCATCGGCACGAACGGCGTCGTCGGCCACGTGCCGAGGTACAGCTTTTCGTCGTCCGGCTCGTTCGGCGGCGGTGTCGGACTCACGCTCGAGGTGCCGCTTTATCGCGTGATCGCGATCCGCGCGAGCGCTTCGGAGTGGTACTTCAGCGGCGCGACGCTCGAGGACGATCGGTCGCGCGGTCTGATCGGTGTCGGGCTATCGATCCGCGTGCCTCGCGTCGGAGGGGTCCGCTGATGCGACGAGCCCTCCCGTTCCTTTGCGCCGGATTGATCGTCGCTTCCGCCTGCGACGAAAATCTTCCCAACGGCCCGCAGACCTTCGGAGCGCAGCTGCGCATCGACGTCTCGCACGACACACTCGTCGTCGGCGACTCGAGCGTCGCGGCCGCGCAGGCTCTCGACGCCTCCGGACATCAAATCCAATCGTTGACGTTCAATTGGACCTCGGCCGACAACAGCGTCGTCGCGTTCGCGTCGCCTGGAACCTCCGACACGTCGAGCGGTCGCATTCGAAGGCTCGTTGGCCAGAAGGTCGGACGCTCGGCAGTGACGATCGCGCTTCCCGATCCCCGGTTCGTCACCACGCCGGCCTCGCGCAACGAGACCGTCGTCGTGGGCGGCGTCCGCGTCCTCACGACGCACGATTCGACCTTGAGCGCGGTCAATGACACGGGCGTCGCGATTGCGGCCGGTCTCGTGCGAGTGAACGGCGCGTTGGTACCCAAAGGCGGCCAAGGCGTGCGCTGGGTCCACGTGGGTTCGCACACGGCGACCGTCACCAACGGCGACACCCTTCGTTACATCGCCAAGTCGAACGGCCCCGACACGCTCATCGCCACGTCGGATTTCTGTCTGGCCGGGGCCAAATGCGCGGACACGGTCGTCGCGCGCGTCGCCCAAGTGCTCACCCTCACGCTCTCCACGCGGCAATTGCGCTCGTGGAGCTTCAGCGATTCGCTGGCGCCGAACGTCACGCTGGCCGATCGCCGCGGCAACGGACTCGCCGGAACGACGATCCGCTTCGTACCGCTCACCGCCGCCGATTCGGTGATCGTGCACGTCGGCGTGACCGTGGGCACCAGCAACCCGGCGACCGGCGCGATGGCGACGCCGCGGCTCATCTCCTCCGGAAATGGCACGGCGACCGTGGCCGTTCAGGGCATCGCGCCGGACGGATCCACGATCGTCGCGAGCGACGCGGTGACGGACATCGTGCGGCAGGTCGCTCGCTACACGAACGTCGAGGCGCTCCGCGCGGCGATGACAGCCATCGATTCGATTCCGGTGCGGCCCGTCGCCCGCGACGCGCGCGGTGCGGTGATCGCCGACGCGACGGTGTCCGTCGCGTCGAACGTCGGCGTCCTGTTCCACGCACCATGGGCCGGACCCAACGCGACCGTGAACGTCGGTACGGTCGCCGTGCTGACGCCGGCGATCACCGGCATCACGCTGCCGGATAGCAATCCGCTCGCGCCACAGGTTCCGGTCACGATCAATGAGTCGAACATTACGATCGTGAAGGTCGACACCGTGAAGGCCGGACACACGCTGCTCGGCGTCTCGCTCACCGCCTTCGACTCGACAGGTCTCCCGGCGTCTGGAGCGCCTGTTCGGTTTTCGGCCCCCGCTGGTCTCATACCGGCCACGGTCGTGACGGACATCAACGGCCAGGCGAGCACCACGTGGACGCCGCCCGACAGCGCGGCGACCTACACGCTGACCGCCGTTCCGACGACGCCGCTGGTGAACCTGGCCGATTCCACGGGGCGCATCATTCTCAGACGCTCGGTGCTGGTGGTCGCCGCCGATCCGGACGTGACCAAGTCGACCGTCGAGATCTCGGCGACGACCATCGCCGCGAACGGTACCGCGACCGTGACGGTCAAGATCCGCGACATCTTCAACAATTTCGTGAAGACCACCGTGCCGGCCGACTTCACCGTCGCGGTGACACGCGGCGCGGTCGGCGCCTTCACGTGCGTCAATGGCGCTTGTACCGCGACCTACACGGCGCCCGCAACCACCGGAGCAGACGGCATCTCCGTCCAGATCGGCGGGATCGACATCAAGTTCAGCCCGTTGGTGTTGACCATCAACTAAGCATCGCCGGCGGAAGGGTCCGCCGGCCGAAACCCTGGTGCACGAGTTGCGCGCGCGGGACCAGACTTCAAGTTGCTCGGCGAAGCCGGGATCGATGCGGGCGTGTAAGGACCCGCCGGCCGTCACCTCACGACCTCGAGGCCAGGTCATCGCCCTCGGCATCTTCTGGCGTCCGTGGAAAGCTGCGCGTTGATCAGGCCTCAGTGACCGCGACGCCAACTGGCTTTCGTCGCGCCGAGACGTAGAGCCCGACGCCGATTGCGTTCGCGACGAGCAGAACGAGCAAGATCTTCAGCGCGAACGTCGTGACGCTCGCCACTTGGATGATCGGGAAGATCGACAGCGCGCAGTAAAGCGCGGTCATGAGCAAACCGGAAAGCGACGTGATCTTGAGCCACATCGACGGCGCGGGTTTGATGCCGCGCAGGCCGATCAGCGGAATCGCGAACATCACCAGGTACGTGAGCGCGTAGAAGATCCCGCCGGCGTTCCAGATGAGTTGGAATGCTTCGGCCTGACCGACACCGATCAAACTGAGCAGGCCGATCACGAACGAGACGACGCCGACGAGCAAGATCGAGTTCACGGGTGTGCGGTACTTGGGATGGAGGCGGCTGAACCACGGCGGCAGGAGGCGATCCCAGCCCGCCACCATCGGCAAGCGCGCGACGGCGGTGAAGCTGACGCTCACTTGCGCGATGCGCATGCCGAGCGTCATCAAGATCGCAATCGTCACGAGCTGCGTGGCGATTCCGAACGGCCCGAACCCGACGCGCAGCACCTGCGCCATCGGGCCGATCAGATCGATCTGGTCGGCCGGGATGTAGGCGATGACGGTGCTCGTGCCGAGTACGAACATCAACGCGACGATCGGCGCGGCGATGACCACCGACCGTCCCACCGAGCGCGCCGGCGACCTGGTCTCACCGGCGAGAATCGCCACGTATTCGAATCCGCCGAGCGCGCCGAATCCGAGCTTGCCGAGGATGTTCAGGTTGAAGAGCGACACGGCCGGCATCTCCGTGCGCAGCGGGTGGTACTCGCGCAAGTGGCCCGTAGCGAGACCGATCAGCGGCAACGCGAGCAGCCCGGCGAACACGATGAGCATGAACACGCCGCCGATGTTGTGCACCCACTTGCCGATCGACAACCCGATCACCGACGCCGCGACCATGAAGGCGAGGATGACCGCGGCCGACACACCGACGAACCAGGAGCTCGAGCGGATCCAGTCCGCGCTCGGCCCGATGGCGTAGGAGAGGTACGTGGTGCACTGCAACCCGATTTCCGACAGACTCATGATCACGTAGAGCCAGAGGTTCCACGCGAGCATGAAGCCGATCATCTCGTTGAACCCGAGCTTCGCCCACTGATAGAGTCCGCCCTCGAGCGGCATCAGCTTGTTCAGGTAGATGACGACCGCCGCCGACGGCAAATAGAACAGCACGAGGGCCAGCGACCAAAGCACGACGTGCGACGGTCCGAGCTTGCCGGCGACGCCGATCCACGTGAGCCCGACGATGAACAGGATCTGCGTCAGAACGAGGTCGCCGACGCCCAGTTCCTTCTTGAGCGCGGCGCTGTGCGCCTCGACCGCGGCCTCGGCCTGCGCGAGCTCGGCGCTCGCCGACCCGATGGTGGACGTTCCGTCGTCGGTCATGCTTGCCTCTCACCTAGAATCGTCCAGTACCGCGCCCACGCCTCGAGTCCCTCGTGCAGCCGATGCACGCGAAAGAACTCGTTCGGCGCGTGGAAGTCCTCGTCCGCCGTCGAGAACGAGAAGAACACGGTGCTCAACCCCATGTGTCGCTGGAACAGCTCGCCGATCGGTACGGTGCCGCCCATGCGGACGCGAAGCGGACGACTACCATATACTGCGTGGAGCGCCCGGTCGGCAGCCTCGAGCGCGAAATGGTCGGGCTCGATGTGTGACGCGCCGGCGCCGTGGTCCATGGCCGAGATCGACAATCGCGTCCCCGGTGGAACGTGCGACTCGAGGTGTCGCCTCACGATCTCGACGATTCGCGACGGATCCTGATCGGGCACCAGACGACACGTGATCTTCGCGTGGGCTTCGCTCGGGATCACGGTCTTCGAACCCGGCCCCTCGTACCCGCCCCACATTCCGTTGACCTCGAGCGTGGGCCGCGTCCACTGCCGCTCGAGGGTCGAATATCCCGGCTCACCAAAGGCGGAAGGCGCGCCGACCTGCGCGAGGTACGTTTGCTCGTCGAAGGGCAGCGCGGCAATCGCCTCGCGCTCGGCTCGCGACAACTCCCGCACATCGTCGTAGAAACCGTCGACGGCGACGCGGCCGTTCGCGTCGTGCAGCGACGCGACGAGTTGCGCCATCGCGTGCAGCGGGTTGGCGACCGCGCCGCCGTGTCGCCCTGAGTGCAAATCCTTCGCTGCCGCCGCGAGCGTCAGCTCGAGGCCCGCGAGACCGCGACTCGACACGGTGAGCGACGGCTCGTCGATGCGCCACATCGCGCCGTCGGCAGAGATCACGAAGTCGGCGGCCAGCAGCTCCTTGTGGTCGCGAATGAACGCATCGAGGCTCGGGCTGCCGATTTCCTCCTCGCCCTCGAACATGAACTTCAGATTGATCGGGAGCGTGCCGTCGGCGGCGAAAAACGCCTCGGCCACCTTGATCGGAATGAGCATCGGCCCCTTGTCGTCGGACACGCCGCGCGCGTAGAGCTTCCCGCCGCGGATCGTCGGCGTGAACGGGGGGCTTTGCCACTTTTCCAGCGGATCCGGCGGCTGCACGTCGTAGTGGCCGTAGACGAGGGCCGTCATTGCGTGAGGCGTGCCGAGCCACTCGCCATACACCACCGGATTGCCGGCCGTCGCGATCGTTCTGACCTTGATCGGTCCCGCGGCCGCGAGCTTCGCGGCCACCCAACCCGTCGCCGCGGCGACGGCAGCCGCGTGCGCGGGATCGGTGCTCACGCTCGGAATCGACGCGAACTCGATCAACTCGTCGAGAATCCGTTCGTGGCTCGATTGCAGCGCCGCGAGTACGGCGGCGAGCCGCGCCGGCGTCGACGGCTCGGTCGAAGCGGCGCTCATCATTTGCCTCCGTCCACCGACAACACCTGCCCCGTGATCCACCCCGCGTAATCCGACGCGAAGAAGAGCACCGCGTGCGCGATGTCGTCCGGTGTCCCGAGCCGTTTGAGCGCGATGCGTTCGACGAGCTCGCGTTGCCCCGCCTCGCCGTACGACTCCCACTGGCGCTCTGTCGTCGGATTCGAGCGAACGAAACCGGGCGCGATGTTGTTCACGGTGATGCCCCACGCGCCGAGCTCGTGCGCCAGCTGGCGAGTCAATCCGATTTGCGCCGCCTTGGCCGCGGCATAGGCCTGAATGCCCGTGAGACTGATGCCGAGTCCCGCGCCGCTCGAGATGTTGACGATTCGCCCGGCGCGTGCCGCTTTCATTCGCGGCGCCGCCGCCTGCGAGCAGTAGAACGCGCCGCTCACGTTGACGTCGAAGATGCTTTGCCACTCGTTCGGCGCGATCTGCTCGAGAGGGCGCCCGATCTGACCGAGGACGCCGCCGGCGTTGTTCACCAGCACGTCGATGCGGCTGGACGCGGCGCCCGCTTCTTCGACGAATCGGTCGACCGCGTCCTTGTCGCGAACGTCGACGACGCGCGTGGAGCACGCGCCGTCATGGCCGCGCGCGAGCCGCTCGGTTTCACGCAGCTCGTCCGCGAGCACGTCGCAGGCCCACACGTTTCCGCCCCGCCGCGCGAAGGCGAGGCTGATGGCGCGGCCAAATCCGTGAGCCGCGCCGGTCACGACGATCGTCTTGCCGCCAAAATCGAATTCCATCAGCGGAACGCGGGCTGCGCGGTGGTGAGCGCGTCGAGGGTCTCGAGCGACTGAGGCCGCCGTGCGTCCTCGATTTCGTGGATCAACTCGACCAATCGCGCCGTGAGCGGCGTCGCGACGCCGGCCTCATTGCCGAGCGTGACGACGATGCCGAGTTGCGCATCGACTTCGGTGCGCCGCTTGCGCACCGCGAGGTCGCGCCAGATGCCGCTGTGGGTCTTGGCCGACTTCCGGTTGTGCGCGACCAGCGCGTCGAGCGAGGCAGCCGCGGCGTCATCCGAGGCCGATGGCAGGTACGCCGACGGGTCGAATCCGTCGAACGCTTCTGGCGTCACGCCGCGCGCCTGAGCGACTCCCAAAATCTCGCGCGCCAGGGCGACGTAGAGATTCCGATAGCGCGACATCGCCAGCGCGTCGGCGATGGACTCGTTCGTGAGAGCGGTCGCGAAGAGCATCGCGCCATACGCCTCCTTGCCCCACAAATACCCGAAGATGTTCGGCGTGACGATGGCGCGATCGTCGAAGCGCAGCCACGCCTCGTGAATGGCGGAAATTCGGGTAGTGACGCGCCCATCGATCTCGCCGAGCACCACCGCGCCGCGTCCGCCGTAATGAATGACGCCGGGCTCGATGTAGTCCGCGCCGAAGTTCACGAACGAGCCGACGGTGCGCGTCTCGCCGACGATACGCGCGATCGTGAGCTCATTGAGCCCGTTCTGCGCCGAGACCACGCAACCGTCGTCGCTCAAGTGCGGCAGGATCGCTCGCGTCGCCGCCTCAGTATGGTGTGCCTTGGTCGCGAGGACGATCGTGTCCCACGTGCCCGCCAACGTTACCGGCGTGAACGCGGGCACACGCTGCGTGAACTCGGCGATCGGTCCGGTGATCACGATGCCGGCGCTGTCGATCGCCGTAACGTGTTCAGTAACCGTGTCGACGAACGTTACGTCGTGCCCCGCGCGCGCGAGGTAGGCGCCGAGTGTTCCACCGATCGCGCCTGCGCCCCAGACGAGGAATCGCATCAGCGACGCTCAGGCGCTGCCCCAGGATCCGGTGAGAAGCGCGCGCGTCTCCTCGACCGCAATCTGCCACAGCGCGAGCATGTCTGCGTCCGGTCTCTGGTATAGTCCGCCGTAGTTACCGTCGCCGATGTAGCCCCGCATGCTCATCGGGTCGAGCGTCCGCACACGGGCCATGTCGAGCATCGGGCGCTGCATCGCCGGCATCTCCACTCCGGGCAGGCGCGTCCACGGAAAGTTCTCCATCCACGAGCCGTGCGAGGCCACCGGATCGATCTCGAGCACTTTCGCCCAGGTGCGCGGCGCATTCCACCAGTTGTGAAACACCGCTCGGCAATCGGGGTGGCACGCGGTCCACTCGGGAATCCACTGCTGGACCGCCGAATTCCCGCCGTGACCGTTCACGATGAGGATTCGCTTGAATCCGCTGTGGGCCATGCCGTCGAGGATGTCGCGCACGACGTCGAGATGGGTCGACACGCGCAGCGAGATCGAGCCCGGAAACTCGCGAAAGTACGGCGTGACTCCGTACGGCACGACGGGGAAGACCGGGATGCCCAACGGCTCCGCCGCCTCCACCGCGACACGCTCGGGGAGGATGCAGTCGACGGTGAGACGGAGGTGGCTGTGCTGTTCCGTGCTGCCGAGCGGAAGGATGGCGCGATCGTCGTGGTCGAGGTAGCGCTCGACCTGCATCCAGTTCATGTCGCTGATTCGCACGGCGGGTCTGGTAGCGGAGGGGGGAAAAATACGGCACTCCGGGAGACGGCGCGAACGGCTATGGCGGCAGGTGTCGTGCGGTTGTGCGACGATCACGAAAGGGGAGCGAGCCAAGCCTCGAGCAACAGCCGACAGCTGGGAGCTTTGAGCTCCTGCTCGGCGCTAAAGCTCCTCGTCGTCTTCCAAGACTTTTTGGCGATAGGCATAAGTCATCTTGCGGATTTCGACGGTCTCGGCCGAATAGCGAAGCCACTGTTCGCGGGGCATCAATTCCAGGTCGTGGACGCTGATCAAATGGTTTTCGGTCTCGTTGGATGACTTGATCGACATATCGAGAAATCGGGCGAGTTCGCGATTGGAATCCGTCCCGCACCCCTCGGCGATGTTCGTCTTGATGCTATCGGCCGCGCGCATCAACTGGGACCGCAGGTGACCGTAGCCGAGGCGTCCATAGCCAGCCGTGGCCTTATATAGCGCGATCACAAGCGCGTGCGCCCGTCGCCAGATCTCGAGCCGCTTGAAGTCCCGCATGGCTCAGCCTACGGCCGTCACCGACGCGAGCCCTCATCATTTCGTCTCTACCGGCGCCTTTCGACCGCTCAAGGCTCCTGCTCCGGGCTGACGCTCGCGGCTTGGCTCGCATCGTTCGTCGAGATCTCACCCCGGGGCGACTCACCCGGACGCTAGCGCCGGTGCCACACGGCGAGCATTCTCTTCCCATGCCTCGTCTCGCCGCGCTCTCAATCCTGGCTCTCCTGGCCGTCGCCTCGTGCGACCGTCCTTCTTCGCACTCCCTCGTCGGGGAGTGGGATGCCTATTCAGCCCTGGGCTCCACTCCGCTCCCCGGCTTCGAGGGCTGGCGCCGAATGGGCTTCGCGCATTTCGAATCGGACAGCGGTGGTATCGTCGGCGCAATCCGCAGCCGCACCGGCGATCCGATTCTCGACCTCGCCCGGGCCGAAATGCGCGGCGATTCGGTTCTCATCAGCGGCGCGCGAAACTTGACGCTGGCCGCGGCCTGGCACGGCGATACGCTGTCGGGCGTCATGCTCGCGGGCGGAACGCCGAGCGGGCGGCGGTATCGTCTCGTTCGGCGCGCGACGGCGTTCGCCGTCGAGCAATCGTACGCGCTCTGGCCGGGCGCCGTCTCGGATTCGCAGTACGCGGTTACGGAAGACACGCTCGTTTTCATGAAGACGCGCGACGGCGCGAAGCTGGCGAGCTACATCGCGCGTCCGGTTGGGAACGGACCGTTTGGCGTCGTGATGCAGCGAACGCCGTACCGGCGCGTCCTCCATCCCGCGGGAAAGTTCTGGGCCTCGCACGGTTACATTTTCGTCGCGCAGCACGTGCGCGGCCGCGACGTGTCGGACGGCAAGGACTTCGGCGACTACGATACCGACGTGCGCGACGGATACGACGCCGTCGAGTGGGCGGCAAAGCTGCCTGGCGCGAACGGCAAGGTCGGACTCATCGGACACTCCGACGAGGGAAGGCTCGCGTGGTACGCGGCCGTGAGCGCGCCACCTCATCTCGCGGCGTTCGCGCCGTCGGCGGCGAGCGGCGATCCGTGGCGCATCGTACCCTACGAGGACATGGTCTTCTCGCCGATCAACGTCGACTGGGCGTGCCTGATGCGCGCGCGCACGATGCAGAACACGGCCGATCTCGATATCGGGTCGGCGCTCGCGCACCTGCCGCTGATCGACTTGCCGCAGCGCTTGGGATGCGGAGACGTCCCGCTGTGGGATCGTTGGGTCGCGCACCCGTCGCTCGACGCCTATTGGCGCGCGCACGCCGTGACGACGAACATCGCCAAAGTGCGCGCGCCGGTGTTGCAGATCGCGGGATGGTACGACGACTCACGCGGTCCGATCGACTACACGAATGCGCTTCTCGCCGTGCCGAACCATCCCTTCATTCGGCTGGTCATGGGGCCCGGCGCGCACAAGGGCGTCGATTACGTCGCCGGCGAGTTCGGTCCGCAGTCGCGCGTCGACACGCGACAGCTTCAGCTCCGTTGGTTCGACCACTACCTGCTCGGCAAGGACAACGGCGTCGACAAGGAGCCGCCGTTCGACGATTTCGTGTTCGGCGACAACACATGGCGAAAGGAAGCCGCGTGGCCGATCGCGCGCGCCGTGGCGACGAAGTGGTACGTGTCATCGGGCGGCGCCGCGAACACCAGCGCCGGCAACGGCCTACTCGACACGATTCCTCCGACCGGCGCCGCCGGGGACACGTTCACGTACGATCCGGCCAATCCCACTCCGTTCCTGATCGACTCGCGCGAGCTGGAGACCTCGCTCAACGAGGACTACACGTCGCTCAACGCGAGCCGCCGCGACGAGTTGGTATTCACGTCCAAGCCGCTCACCAAGCCGGTCGAAGTGACCGGGCAGATGTCCGCCACGCTCTGGGCGGCCACGGACGCGAAGGACACCGACTGGAACGTGATGCTCCTCGACGTCTTCCCCGACGGACACGCCGAACGCGTGCAGGACGGCCTGATGCGCGCGCGATTCCGAAAGGGGTTCGACAAGGAAGTGCCGCTCTCTCCCGGGAGCGTCGAGCAGTACGATCTCGACCTCTGGTTCACGTCGCGCGTGTTCGAGCCGGGCCACAAGATTCGCGTGACCGTGTCGTCGTCGCTCTTTCCGAAGTACGACCGCAACCTGAACACCGGCGGCAACAACGAGCGCGACAGCACGTTCGTCGTCGCGCACCAGACGCTCGTGCACGACGCGGCACATCCGTCGCATGTTCTCCTGCCCGTGATTCCCCGATGAGCCTGTCTTTTCTCGACCGCGAACACACGATCGCCGGTGAAGGCTACTCGCGCTGGCTGGTCCCGCCCGCCGCGCTGGCGATCCACCTCTCGATCGGACAGGCGTACGCGTTCAGCGTCTTCAATCTTCCGCTGTCGCAACGCATCGGCGTCACCCACTCGGCGCCCGACGATTGGAAGCTGAGCACGATCGGGTGGGTGTTCAGCATCGCGATCGTGTTCCTCGGACTGTCGGCGGCGCTCTTCGGCGCGTGGCTGGAGCGCGTCGGCCCGCGCAAGGCGATGTTCGTCGCGGCTCTGTGCTTCGCGGGCGGATTCGAAGTCGGCGCGCTCGGCATCGCGACGCATCAATTCTGGATCCTCTTGCTCGGCTACGGCGTGCTCGGCGGCATCGGCCTTGGCATCGGGTACATCTCTCCGGTGACGACGCTCATCAAGTGGTTCCCGGACCGGCCGGGCATGGCGACGGGAATGGCGATCATGGGATTCGGCGGCGGGGCGATGATCGCGTCGCCGCTGTCGACGACGCTCATGGCGTACTTCAAGACGGCGTCGGCGCCCGGCGTCGCGTTTACGTTCGTGACGATGGGCATTCTCTACTTCTGCTTCATGATGTTCGGCGTGTTCACCGTTCGCATTCCGCGGCCGGGCTGGCGGCCGGCGGGTTGGACGTCACCGCCGCCACGCGCCATGGTGACGACGGGCAACGTCACCGCGGACCGCGCGATCACGACGCCGCAGTTCTGGCTTCTCTGGCTCGTGCTCTGCATGAACGTCACGGCGGGAATCGGCGTGCTCGGCCAGGCGTCGCCGATGATTCAGGAGATGTTTCCCGGTTCGATTTCCGTGAGCGCGGCGGCCGGCTTCGTCGGCTTGCTGAGCCTCGCCAACATGGGCGGACGCTTCTTCTGGTCGTCGCTTTCGGACGTGATTGGCCGCAAGGCCGTGTACGCGACCTTCTTTTTGCTCGGCGCCGTGCTGTACGCGTTGGTTCCGTCTACCGGCCGCGCCGGCAACGTCGCGCTCTTCGTGATCGGGTACGTCGTGATCATCAGCATGTACGGCGGCGGTTTTGCGACGATCCCCGCGTATCTGCGGGACATGTTCGGCACGATCCAGGTCGGCGCGATTCATGGCCGCCTGCTCACCGCATGGTCGACGGCCGGCGTGCTCGGGCCTGTGCTCGTCAACTACATCCGCGAGTACGAGATCGCCCACGGCGTACCCAAAGCCGGTGCGTACACGACGACGATGTACATCATGGCAGCGCTGCTCGTCGTCGGATTCGTCTGCAACCTGCTCGTGCGCCCGGTTGACGAGCGCCACGTGACCGCCGAATTCGCCGCGGCCAACACCGCCGTGGCCTGACGAGGAGCATTCGATGACCGGTGAATCGGGCCGCGACCAACGCTCGACAGGCCTCGCCCTCAAGCTCGTCGGCGCGTGGACGCTCGTCGGCCTGCCGCTGGCGTGGGGCGTCTGGCAGGTCGTTCACAAGTCGCTCGACCTCTTCAAATAGTAGAAGAGGGGAACAGCCGGCGACGATCTCGTTTGCGAACGCACCTTTTCGTGGCAAAGTCAGTATCTACGATTTGGTACTGCAACGATTTCGCGGAATCTGCGGATTTCGCGGAGCACGACCAAACAACGAAAGAATTCTTGGGGACTGCCTCCGGGGGGCATCGGCCTGCCCGAGGCCGTTCAAAAAAACGTTTGCAGTTCGTTTTTAGTCGTACTCCGCGAAATCCGTGGTCTTTCCGCGAAATCGTTGCCGTGCCGGCAGTTGCCCTTCTCCCACGAGTGTCACGCGGGGATCTTGAGCATCTTGCCCATGAACAGGATCGTACCCGTCTGCCGCTCACGGATCACGAAAATGAATGGATGATCGACGCGGAATTCGCGGAGTGCCGTGAGCTGGACACCGGTAACGGTCGACGCGCCGGCCGTGGTGCCGGTCTCGTCGACGGTGACGAAGGCCTTCTGCTTGACGAAGGAAAGCTTGAGAGCCTGGGTCGACATCCCCGAGAAGTTCGCCGCGTCGCTGAACGCTATGCCCATTCCCAGCGTCGACAGATCGTTCGTCAGCATACGGTCGTAGGCGAGAGTGAACTTGGGCATCGCGAACGCTTCGTCGGTATCGGTCAAACTCGCAATGAGAGCCGCCCACGTGCTCGCGTTCAGCTGCGCGGCGACTGAATCGATGCCTGCCTTCACGTTGAATGGCACGAGCACGATGTCCATCGCGAACGCCCCATTGCCGTACGGCATCTCCGCGATGGCCAAACCCTGAGCCGAACCGACGCGAAACTCGGGTTTCATGTCCTCGGGGCGATTCATGAACGGAACCGTCTGCATGGTGCCGTCGCTCGCCCAGAACGCCGACGGGGCCGTCGATTTGGGATCGAATTGGTACTGCCACGTTCCCTTGAAGTAGATCGCGTTGATGAGGAACATCACCTCATCCGGTTTGATGTCGTCGAGGATCGTCGGGATCTTGCCGGCGGTGTGCGAGCTCACCCAACCGTTGATCGTCGCAAGCGAGCCTGGGACGTCATCGAAATTGAGACCCTGAACCTGCGCGTCGAAATACTTCTTGGTCGTATCGAGGAACGGCTGCTTGAACGCAAACGCATTTCGATACCAAACGGAGTTCGCGATCTGGAACGTGGTCGTGAGATCGAGGCCGCGCAGCAGGCCTATGAGCCCCTGGTATCCCGCGTCGAGCTGACTCACGTCGCCGGAACCGAAACGCAACGCGGTTCGCATGGCGTCAAAGGTCGAGCCGGACGCGCCGTTCATCGCCATGCCGAGCGACATCGATGCGCTCAGAGGCGAGATGAAGACGTTGCTTCCCGGATCAGTCTTTGCGACTTGCTGAAAGAGGGCGAACGAGAAGTCGTTGCCGGAGGTCGCGACTCCCTGTTCGGCGGGATTGAGCGTGAACGAGGGCGGCGGCTTGGGCCCGCTCGCGTCGGAGCAGGCAACGGCGGCCATCCAAGCGGCTATGAGAAGAATTCGACGAGAAAGGGTCATGCGGATCTCCTTGACGGAAGACAGTCGCCTGCTGAACCGGCCCTCCCGAAAAAACGCCACTTCTCATCCCACGAATGTCCCCGTCTGATACCCGAGCGAGCACAAGACGTGCGCAGACCACAGTCCATCCACAAGGTTCAAGGGGGCTGTCGTGTTCGCCAGTCAATATTTCACGCGGTCGTTGGCCGCGCTGCTAGCCGCCTCGATGTGCGGCGTCGCCTGCGGGCGCTCGAACGCTCGATACGATTCGACCGCCGCGTCCGCAGGCGAGGTGTCCGCACCAAACGCCTCGACGATGGTGCGGGGCGTCGTTTCGGACGTCACGTCAAGCTCGCTCGTCATCAAAACCGACACCGGCAGCGTGACGTTGGCGTTGGCAAGTCCGCCGAAGGTCTTCGATCGCGAATCGGGAAGCTTGTCGGACGTCGCCGACAACGCGTTCGTCGGCGTCACCTCGGTCAAGCAGCCCGACGGCAAGGAACAAGCGACCGAGATTCATGTCTTTCCCGAAGATCTGCGCGGACTCGGTGAAGGGAGCCATATGATGGAACCGAGCGCGAGTCCGAGCGGCAGCCGGATGACAAACGGCAGCGTCCAGGCGTCGCGGATGTCCAACGGAACCGTCTCGAGCTCGCACGGCGGAACGCTCGTCGTGACCTACGCCGGCGGAACGCAGACGATCGACGTGCCGCCCAGCACTCCGGTGACGGTGATCAAGGAGACGTCGAAGCAGGCGGCGGTGGGCGATCAGGTGGTCGTCGTCTCGAAGCGCGGAGCCAACGGGGGGGGCGCGCTGACCGCGAGCTCGGTGCTCTTGGTGTCGAAGTAGCTCCGCCGCGAACGGCGCTCAACGCTTCGCTTTGGATTTCTTGGGCAGCGTGTGGACGTAACCGCGTCCGCGCTGGAGCCAACTGTTGAGTTGCGATGGATCGTCGGCGACGCGTGACGGGAGCTCGATGTATTCCTTCATCGCGCGTCCCGGCGACGGCTCGAACGGCCGGCCGCCGACGGTCGCAATTGCGGCCGCGCGATCGGCTTCGGAAAGCCGGACCATGATGCGGTCCTGGAACACGCAAGCGAGCATGTTGCCGTTGAGGAACACCGACGGATAGCCGAACATCGTGCGGTGTTCGAGGCCGGCCAGTCCATCGATCGCGCGCGCGAACGCGTCGAGCGTCTTCGCCGTTGGCTTGCTGAACACCGGCATCTTCCGAACCGCTCGTTTCGGCTCCGCCGCGCGTTTCTTGGCGGTCGGCTTCTTCGAGACGGCCTTCTTTGCTGCCGTTCGCTTGTGCGGAGGCATGCTGGGTTATCGGCGAGACGCCGCCTCGACAGATGTGGTGGGGTCCGCGCCGACCCACTTCTCGTCGCCCGTCGGACCGTAGGTGGCAGGCACCGGCCGGCCGAGCATCCGCAAATAGACCGTGAGTTGCGTGCGGTGATGCGCGGTGTGCAGCACGCGTCGCCAGAACACCCAGACTCGCGAGCGGCGCGCGTCGAAGAAGTCGACCTCGGTGAGCCACCACGGATGCCGTCGCCCCGCGAGGAACTCGAGTCGTGGCGACGCCAGCTCCAGTAGCCGCGCGACGGCCGTCTGCGTCGTCAGTGAATTCGGCAGCACGGACGCGGCGGGTACCTCCGGCAGGCCGAGAAACTCGCCGAAGAATCGCCGCTCGGAGAGCAGTTGGTGCCGCAAAATATCACCGACCGTCGACGCGCCGGCCTGCGGACGGTACGAGAGGTCCTCGTCGCCGAAGCGCGACCAGACCGAGCCGACCTTGTTGGTCTCGCTCGCGTAGGTATCGAGCGCGTGTTGCATGAGTCGCACGCGCGCGCGGGGAATCGCGTGGTCGGGGATCCCTTCAAACGTGTAGTGCATGTCACAGGTGGTGAAAGCTCGAGTGACGCGACGCGACGACTGGCAGTTTACCGGAAGAAGCCTTCAGGAGCCATCAGTGAACGTTCGTGTCGGTCGTTGGGTTGTATGCGCAATCATGGTCGCGGGAGTCACGATTGCTTGCGGTGGGGACTCCTCCAGCACTGGGCCGGTCGCGACGCCGCTGGCGGGTCTCGTACCGGGCGCGACCAATGACAGCAGTCCGGTCACCACGCCGCCTCCCAGCCCCACGCCGGGGTCGTTTCACGGCACCGTCATGGGACACAGTCCGTTTCCACCGGGCACCGACACACTCTCGACGCTTCCGCGCATCGTCGGCGCGCGCGTGACGGCCTACACGCACGGCCAGCCCACGGCGACCGACACGCTCGGAGTTGGCCAGCAAGTGGCGTCGGTGACGACGGACGCGAACGGGCGATTTCAACTTCCGACGCTGCCGGGCGGCCTCTACATCGTGACCATCGCGCCGCCGGCGGGGAGCGCCTATCAGGGCGTTTACGTCGCGGCGATGGCGTATGAACACAGCGCGGACTACCCATGGTGGGTGGTGCTGCCGCTCAAGTGACGTCGGAGGGACGCCGCAAAGAAGGGGCGCCGGCATCTCGGCGCCCCTTCTGCTTCCGACGCCGCGACGCTATGGCTGTGGCTTGCGCACCACCGTGAGCGTGACCGACGATGGATACTCGCTGGAGTGGTGCACGGCGTTGTGGGCCACGACCGGCTTCGACTCGTCGTAGTTGCGGCCGCCCGTGTTCAAATTCCGATCGAAACGCGGGAAGTTGCTGCTCGAGATCTCGATGCGCAGCCGATGTCCCGGCTCGAAGTAGTTGCTGGTGTTGAGCGGCTGGAAGGTCACCTTCGTCACCTTGCCGTTCTCCATCCACACCAGCGGCCTGTCATATCCATTTCGGTAGCGCATGCGCTGAATCGATTCGTCGAGATTGTACGCGTGACCATCCGGATAGACGTCGAGGATCTTGATCGAGAAGTCGGTGTCCTTGGCGTCGGACGACACGTACAACGTCGGCGTGATCGGTCCGCTGACTTCGGTGCCTTGGGTGAACGGCTCGCTCGTGAAGACCAGCACGTCGGCGCGGGCTTCCGTCTCGCGCTGGTCCATCGCGCCGGCGCCGACCGCGTTTCCCTGGCAGCAAACGTTGCCGCCGTGAGACAGGACGGGATGCATGGGGTCGTAGGCGAACTTGTCGGGCTTGTCGCTCGCGGGGGCCGCCTTGGCGAGCACCCCGTCGCCGTTCAGCGTGTTGGCGTTTCCGCCGCTCGAGAGATACAGCGTCATCGGCTCCGCGCCGCGCGGCGGCCACGTATCGGAGCTCTGCCACTTGTTCAGGCCCATTGTGTAGTAGCGGACCTTGGGCATGGTGTCGAGCATCTGGCCGCCCGCCCCTTCGCCCTTCAGGAAACGGTCGAAGAACGCGAACATGATGTCGTTGTACGCGAGCCGAGCGTCGCCCATGTCACGCTCGCCGACGACGGTGTGCTCGGTCGATCGCGTGTAGCCGCAATGGCCCGTGGGCGCGATGACCGCCCACTGCTGATTCGCCGCGGCGCCTTTGGCCGTGCTGCGGACCAAGTTGTACATCGCCAAGTTGGGGCCGACCGACACATCGTACCACGACATGAACCACAGGCCGGGGATGTTGATCCGCATGTCGTCGTGGAAAAGGCCACCTCGATACCACGCTGGATCGTTCGGGGCGCGCTTGATCATGGCGCCGCCCGTCGCGACGGGCATGGAGTCGGCGAAGATTCCCTTCGGGCCGCCGACGTCTTTCATGATGTCCTGCTCGGGCAGTGTCCAGAATGCCTTCGACCAATCCACGGGCGGCATGTGCTGCGCGAGGTCGAATGACTTCGACTCGCGAATAAGCTCCGCCTGTGTCGCGTTCTTCGGCATCATCGGCCGGACCTGATTCTGCTCGCCGTACAGCCAGTCTATGAATAGCATTTGTACGGCACCACCACGGTACCAGTTGCCCTGCTCGTAGTACGGCTTGATGCGTCCCACGCCGGCGCCGAATCCCTGCACGTTCATCGCCGCGAAGCCCGGCGTGTTCTGCGCCGCGACCGCGCCCTGCCACTCGGCCGTGGAGGAACAGCCGGTCGTGCCGACTTTGCCGTTCGACCACTTTTGCTTCGTCATCCACTTCACTTCGTCGACGCCGTCGGTGAGCGGCGGACCGAGGATGTCGTAGTTCCCCTCGGAGAAGAAGTGGCCGCGCTCCTGCATCTCGACGTATGCGTAGCCGCGCTTGACCGCGTTCAAAGCCGTCGTCATGTCCCGCGGCACGCCGTTCTGAACGTCCCAGTAGTTGAAGTTGTACGGCGTTCGCGACCAGATCGCGGGATACTTCTTCGAGAGGTCCTTCGGGTAGTAGATGTCGGCCGCCACGCGAATTCCGTCTCGCATCGCGATCATTTCCTTCCGATCGATCACGGCGACCGACTCCAGCTCGTGCTCGACGTCCCAACGATGCGCCTTTGTGCTGTCCGGCAATCCGCCGCCGCCCTGGGCAGCGGTGGCTGGCGCGGCGAGCGCCGTGAGACCGGTGGCCATGATGCAGGCGAGAATGACGCGACGCACGTGACGACTCCTCGTGAGGTCCGGATGGAATTGGCGGCCGGGTTCGCAGGGGGTCAAGAAGGGCGTCCCCGACTTGACGGCGCGACTCCGTTTCCGCCGCGCTGATGCCGAGGTCGTCAATGCGCCCTTGACGAGCGGCGGTAATGGATAGATAGTCTTACCGTCATAGACAGACAGACTATCCATGACCGACAAGTCGCAGGAATTGGTGCCGGGCACGCTCGAGATGCTGGTCCTTCGCACACTCAGCTTGGGCCGAATGCACGGCTACGGCATCGGCCAGCACATCGAGCGCACCTCCGCCGACGTCATCCGCGTCGAGAAGGGATCGTTGTACCCCGCCCTCGAGCGGCTCCTTCGCGCGGGCCACGTGACCGCGAAGTGGGACCGGTCCCACACCGGGCGTCGCGCGCGCTACTACACGATCACCGCCAGCGGCCGCCGCTGCCTCGGCGACGAGGTCTCCGCGTTCGAGTCGATGTACGCCGCCATCGTTCGCGTCCTCAAGACGACGTGAGGTCCCATGTCAGCCTTCGATGCCCTTCGACACAGAATCCGAACCGCCCTGCGCAGCGGCGAAGCTGACCGCGACCGCGCCGAGGAGTACGCGATCCATCAGAGCCTCGACCAGCAGCAGCGGATGCACGACGGAGCGGGGTCCGACGACGCGCGCCTTGCGGCGCGGCGCGACTTCGGCAATCCGACCTATCTCAAGGAAGAAGCGCGCTGGATGGGAGTGACGCGCTGGCTCGACGTGACGCGGCAGGACCTCGGGTATGCGTGGCGCGCCCTGCGTCGCTCGCCGGTGTTCACTCTTGTCGCAATCTCATCGCTCGGCATCGGCATCGGCGCGAACGCGGCGATCTTCGGAATGATCCACTCGCTGTTGCTCGCGAAGCTGGCCGTCGCCGATCCCGACGCATTGCGTCTCGTGACGCATTCGCCCGACGGCCCGATGCGTGCGTTCTTCACCTCCGACGAAGTTCCGGCGGTGAAAGCCGGCGTGCCGACCGACCTCGCGTCGTTTCATTCAACCGACGCGGCAAACGGCGAGATCAACGGCGTGCGCGTCGGTGGGGTGAACATCGATGCCGTGGACGGCGCGTTCTTCCGGGTCGTCGGCGTCCCGATGGCCGTTGGGCGTCCGATTTCTCCGGCCGACGTTCGGAACGGCGCCCAAATCGCGGTCCTCTCGAACGCCTCGGCGAACGCGCGCTTCGGGAGCCCCAGTGCGGCGCTCGGCAAAACGATCAAGCTGAACGACCAGCTCTTCACGATCGTCGGTGTGAGCGACGCAGGATATCACGGTCTCAGGCTCGGCAGCGCCTACGAGATGACGGTTCCGATGACCGCCGTTCCGGCGATGCAACACCGGCCGGCCGGTGAACGACGGCCCGACCTCTTTCTCATCGCGCGGTTCGGCGCGGACTCGTTGCGCCTGCGATCCGCGCTCGAAACGGTCTTCTCCCGCTGCTGCGCGAACGGCGCGCTGGCGTTTCCGCGCTCGAGGCAGGGAATCCAACGCATCGGCTTTCTCGACATCAGCAACGGCATCACCGAAGGCAGGAAGATCGACGTTCGCGCGCAATACGAGAACGTATTGCTTGCTCTAATGGGCGGAGTGGCAGTCCTCCTGCTCATAGCGTGCACGAACGTCGGCAACTTGCTTCTGGCCCGAGCGGCGGCCCGAGCGCGTGAGCTCGCGGTTCGTCTTTCACTCGGCGCTTCGCGAGGGCGCATCATCCGACAACTGTTGGCCGAATCGGTGTTGCTGGCGCTCCTCGGCGGCGCGACGGGAATTCTCCTCGCGATCTGGGGTTCGGCGGTTCTGTCGCGGAACATGCCGGCGGGACTGGCGATGCTCGAGCCGTTCGTCGCCATTCGCCCGAGCCTCATGATCTTCGGCTTCACCGCCTCGGTCGCGCTCGGGTGCGGCCTGATCTTCGGCGTCGTCCCGGCGCTGCGAGCCACGCGCGGCGACATCGTCGCGGGCCTTCGCGACCATCAGACCGCCGGCCGGCGCGTCCGCGCGCTCGACAAGAGCGTCGTCGCCGTGCAGGTCGGGCTGGCGCTGCTGCTCCTCTCGTCGGCGGGCCTGTTGAACGCGACTCTCCGGCATCTCACCGAGGCCGTCGGCGGCAGCCAGCCGGAGACGCTCCTCATCGTGCAGCTCGACGCCCGCGACACGCCGCACAGCGATACGCTGCTTCAGTCGCTGGTGCCGACGTTCCATGCTCGCTTTGCGGCGATGCCCGGCGTGAAGTCGGTCGCCGAGTCGTTCGTCGTCCCCCTGATCTATGGAGGGTTGCCGACGAGAAGCCTCGACGCTCCGGGATTCGAGACCGCGTCGGACGACCAAGTGGAGGTCGCGAGCTTCGCCGTCGCGCCGCGCTACTTCGAGACGCTCGGCATCGCGCTCGTCGCCGGTCGAGATTTCAACGAGAACGATGTGCTGGGGAGTCCGCGCGTCGCCGTGATCAGCGAGCATCTGGCACAGCAATTCTTTCCCGGGAGAAGTCCGCTCGGTCAGTCGATCGGCTTTCGGGCGGGCAGCGGTCAGTCGATCGGCTTTCAGGCGGGCAGCACCCCCGGAGACGAAGGGGGTGGGGGTGGGGGTGGGGGACGCAATCGGACGATCGTCGGCGTAGTGGCCGACGCGAAGCAGTCCGATCTCCGCTCCCCGGCGCCGAGCACCGTGTATCTCACGCGCCGGCAGTGGCCCGCCATGAGCGATCGCGCGGTATTCGCCATTCGCACGACGGTGCCACCGTCGCAGCTCGTACCGCCCGCGCGCGCGATCATTCTTGGCGAACTGCCCAAGATCCGCATTCGCCATCTGCTGCCGATGACCGATCTGCTCTCCATGACGGTCGGCCGAGAGAGCGCCATGGCGTCGTTGTCCGCCGCGTTCGGCTTCGTCGCATTGTTGCTGGCCGCGATTGGACTCTACGGCGTGATGGCGTTCCAGGTCTCGGCGCGGACGCGCGAGATCGGCGTGCGGATGGCGCTCGGCGCGGGGCGACGCCAGGTCGTGGGAATGGTGATCGGCCAGGCGCTGCGCGTGATCGCGGTCGGTGTCATGCTTGGGATTCCATTCGCGCTGTTCGGGGCGCGGTCGCTGCGCGCGCTGCTCTACGGCGTCACGCCGTTCGATCCCGCGCCGCTCGCGTCGGGGGCCGCCGTGCTGGTACTCGTCGGCGTCATCGCCGCACTCGTTCCGTCGCGCAACGCGGCGCGTGTCGATCCCTTGGTCGCGATCCGATGTGAGTAGCCGAGGCGTGTTTCTGTATCGCGCTGCTCAGAGGGGACTCATCCGTGAGCCGCCAGGCACGTCCGTTGCTTTGAGCCGGGGCGACTAACTCTCTGGGCGGCTCATATGAGTCTCTTGACGTGGTTGATCGTCGGATTGGTCGCGGGCGTGCTCGCATCCATGGTGATGGGCGGTACGGGCTACGGTCTGGTCGGCGACATCATCATCGGAATCGTCGGTGCGTTCATCGGCGGCTGGATCTTGGCGACGCTCGGCGCCGGCGTGCCCCTCGGTGGTCTCCCCGGCACGATCCTCGTCGCGTTCATCGGAGCGGTCGTTCTCCTCTTCATTCTCCGATTGATCCGCGGCGTCGGACGACGACCCCTTTGAGCAGCGGCCGCCTCGATGTCACGTCCGTATCCGACATCGCGGCAGCCGTCGCGACGGTGACCAAGGCGGGGAAGGGACTCTACGGCGTCGTGAACGCGGCGCGAAAGTCTTAATCGCCGTTCATCATTCCAGCGAGCTTCTCGAGGACCTCGGCGAGGTTCGGTTTGTCGTCGAGAACGGGCAGCAACGGATCGCTCTTCAGCGCTTCCATCCGCTCGATCGCGTTCTTGATCGTGTAGTCCTTCGGGTTGAGGTCCTTGTTCACCTCGTCCCAAAGGAGCGGCATCGAAACGGTCGCTCCGGGCAGCGGCCGCACGCAGAACGGCGCGACGATCAGCTGGCCGTGGCGGTTCTGCAGATAGTCGAGGTACACCTTGTCGCCGCGCTTGCTCACGTGACGCGTGATCGTCGCGATGGGATCGAGCTCGCGCAGCGCGACGCGCGCGAGCAGCTCGCCCATCGTGCGACACTGCGCGTACGTCAGCTGCCGGCCGAGCGGAATCATGATGTGGAGTCCCGTCTTGCCGGTCGTCTTGATGTAGCTCGGCAGGCCGATGACATCCGTCAATGCCTTGAAGACGACGGCGCACTTGATCACGTCGGAGAAGGGCGCCTCTTTCGGGTCGAGGTCGATCACGCACCAATCGGGCTGCTCGAGCGAACCGACGCGGCTGTTCCAGATGTGGATCGGAATCGAGCCGAGGTTGGCGACGTAGAGCAGCGACTCGACGTCGTTGGCGACAAAGTATTTGATGTCTCGCTGCGTGTCCTCGCTCCATATGGGAATCGTCTCGATCCACGACGGGGCGAATTCGGGCGCGTCTTTCTGATAGAACTGCTTGCCCTCGATGCCGTCGGGGAAGCGCGTCATCACCAGCGGGCGGTTGCGCAGATACGGCAGCATCCACGGCGAGATCGCGCGATAGTACTCGACGAGATCGCCCTTGGTGTAATGCTCCTTCGGCCAATAAACCTTCTTGAGATTCGAGAAGTTGAAGGCCTTCTCGACCGGCGCGGGTTTCAGCGGCGGTGGCGGCTCTTCGACTCCAGTCGGGGCCGGCGTCGCCGCATTCGAGGGCGCGGGCGTTGTGCCCTGGCGTACGCACTCGCGCGGATCCTTGTCATAGCGCATGCGAAGGAAGGCCGCGTGGCGCAGCACGCCGTCCGGCGTCCACTCGCGAAAGCGCACTTCGCACACGTTGACCGCTTCGACCCACGTCGTCGTCTTCGTCTCGGGAATGACGGCGGCCGTCGCGCCGCTATCGGTGCGGATCGGCGGACCACAAGGCGGCGTCTCACGAATGATCGACTCGAACATCGACGCGAGCTCCTCGAGCAACGAGTCGTTGAATCCGGTGCCGACCCGCCCCGAGTACACGAGCGCTCCGTCCACAAAATCCGCGAGTTGCAGCGCGCCGAGGCTCGACCGGCTCCCTTTGGGGCTCGTGAAGCCGACGATCACGAAGTCGTCGCTCTTTTCGGCTTTGATCTTGAGCCAGAGATCACTGCGCCCCGCGCGATAGGATGCGTCGGCGCGTTTCGCGAGAATGCCCTCGAGCCCCATCTTCTCGACCTGCGCGAGAAACGCCTCGCCCTCGCCCTCGATGTGGTCGAGCGGATGGATCGCCCCGAGCTTGGGCAGCGCCGACAAGAGCAGCGCTTTGCGAACCTTGAGCGGAAGCGGCCGGAGATCAAAGTCCTCGAACGCGAGAAAGTCGAACGCGAAGAAGGTCGCCGGCAGCTCGACGGCCGCACGCTTGATCTCCGCCGGATTGTGCAGTGTGCCGCGCTGCTGGAGTCGGGCGAAGCTCGGCTTGCCTGCGTCGTCGAGGCAAACGACTTCGCCATCGATGATGATCTCGTCGAACGGGAGCGCCTCCAGCGCGCGCGCGACTTCGGGAAATACGGCGGTGTAGTCGTTCCCCTTGCGCGTGACGAGCATCGATTTGCCGCGCGACTTGCTCGCGATCAGCCGATAACCGTCGAGCTTGAGCTCGAACAGCCAGTCGTCGCGGGTGAACGCCTTGTCCGTCGATTCGGCCAACATCGGCTCGACGGTTTTCGGGTCGACCCGGTGGCGCGGCGCCTTGACGGCTTCGACGGCTTGGCGTAGATCGGCGACGGGACTGCGACCGAGCTTCACTTCGTCGACCGTCAGCCCGGACAGAACCGACGTCTCCTCGAACTGGTCGCCGGGCGACTTGACGTACGCGTCTCGCTCCTTGATCAGCAGCCAGTCCTTTTCGCTCTTCTTCATCTTCACGAGCGTCCAGTTGCCGTGAAGCTTGTAGCCGCGCAGCTCGAAGAGGAGTTTCCCTTTGGCGAGACCCTCGCGCCAATCCTCGAGCGGGATCCACTCGCCGCGGTCCCACACGATGACGCCGCCCGCGCCGTAGTTGCCCTCCGGGATCACTCCCTCGAAATCTCCGTACTCGAGTGGGTGATCCTCGACCTTCACGGCGAGCCGCTTGTCCTTCATGTCGTACGACGGCCCTTTCGGCACGGCCCACGAGCGCAGAACGCCGTCCATCTCGAGGCGGAGGTCGAAGTGCAAACGCCGCGCGGCGTGCTTGTGGACGACGAACAGGCGCCCCGGCACGGCCGACACCGTGCCCATCGGTTCCGGTGTCGTATCCGGGGACCGCTTGGCACGGTACGCGCTGAGGTTGTCTACCGGTCGTTCGTCGTCGCTACTTGCCGTCACAGGGATGTTTCGCTTGGGCGGTGAACCTATGGAGTCCTGCCGGGCGAGGCCAGCGCGCCTCCCCGCCGCCGTACTCTTGCGTCGCTGCACGATCTCGACCAACGTCCTCGACCACCTCAGCTCTTTCCCGGACCCCTATGCCTGCACGCGCCATCGGCACGGCCACCATCTCGTTCGGCCTCGTCTCCGTGCCCGTGAGTCTGTTTTCAGCAGCCGAGTCGAAGGCCAACATCTCGTTCAACCTGCTGCACAAGAAGGACGGCGCGCGTCTCAAGCAGCAGTACATCTGCTCGAAGGACAACGAGCTCGTAACGCGCGACCAGATGGTCAAAGGCTACGAGGTCTCGAAGGACCACTATGTGATCCTCACGCCCGAAGAGCTCAAGGCGCTCGACGAAAAGGCGACGAACACGATCGACATCACTGAGTTCGTGCCGCTGGCGAAGGTCGATCGCGAGTACCTCGACAAGACGTACTACCTCGGGCCGGACAAGGGCGGCGATCGTGCGTACCGGCTCCTCGTCGCGGCGCTGGAAGAGACCGGCAAGGCCGCGCTCGGGCAATACGCGGCGCGAGGCGCGCAGCACCTCGTGCTCCTGCGCCCGCTCAACGGCGTGATGGTGATGGAGCAGCTCCACTACGCCGACGAGCTGCGCCCGACGACGCAGGTCGAAGTCCCCGAAGGAACGGTGAAACCCGCCGAGCTGAATCTCGCCAAGCAGCTCATCGAGCAGTCGGCGAGCGACGACTTCACGCCCGAGAAATACAAGGACACCGTGCGCGAGCGTCAGCTCGAGGCGATCGAGGCGAAGATCCAGGGCCAGGAGATCACCGAGGAGGCGCCGGCCGAGCGCGGCGGCAAGATCATCGACCTCATGGAAGCGCTCAAGGCGAGTCTGAGCGAAGCCAAGGCGGCGAACAAAGAAGAGGAGGAGGAAGAGAAGCCTCACAAGAGGCGCCGGGCGAAATCGGCATGAAGCTGCTCGCTGGAACGAGCGGTTTTGCTTTCAAGGAATGGAAAGGGCCGTTCTACCCGGCTGATCTCAAGGACGACGCGATGCTCGGCTTCTACGCCGGGCGATTTCCGACCGTCGAGATCAACAACACGTTCTATCGGCTCCCCCGCGAGCACGTGCTGCTCGACTGGGCGTCGCAGGTGCCCGAACCGTTCACGTTCGCGATCAAGGCCAGCCAGCGGATCACGCATTTCGCGCGGCTCAAGCCCGACGCCGCGAGCGCCACCGAGTTTCTCCTCAAGAACACGTCGGCGCTCGGCGCGCGGCTCGGACCGATCTTGTTTCAGCTTCCCCCGAATCTGAAAATCGACGTGGCGCGTCTGCGCGCGTTCGTCGCGACGCTTCCGACGGACCGCCGCTACACGGTCGAATTTCGCCACGAGAGTTGGTTCGACGACGAGGTGTATGCCGTGCTGCGTGAACGCGACATTCCGATGTGCGTCACCGAGCAGCCGGATTTCGCGTCGCCGTTCGTGACGACGGCCGGCTGGGGCTACGTGCGGCTTCACCGGCTCGACTACGACGCCGCGCTGCTCGAGGAATGGAGCAAGCGCATCGCGGGGCAGCCGTGGAGCGACGCGTTCGTGTACTTCAAGCACGACGAAGGGATCGGGTCCGGCCCGCCCGCGGTCGACGCATTCGTCGAAGCGTTCGACAAGGCGCCGACCGTCTAACGCGATCGCGGCCTCCCACCGTGCATGTCCGCGACGGCGAGTTCGCGCTCTCCGCAACCGACCTCTCGAGCTTCCTCGGCTGCAAACATCGCACGGCGCTCGACATGGCCGTGGCGCTCGGCAAGCGCGAGCCGGTCTATCAGAGCGATCCGCTCCTCGAGCTTCTGATTCAACGAGGGCTCGAGCACGAGCGGCGATTCGTCGACAGTTTGCGGACTGGAAACGCGAGCGTCGTCGATCTCGCCGGGATCGATCACAACGCCGAGCGTCTCGCGAAGACGGAGGCCGCGATGCGCGAGGGCGCCGACGTCATCGTGCAAGGGGCGTTCGCCGACGGCATATGGAATGGCCGCCCCGACATTCTCCGGCGAGTCGAGCAGCCGAGCGCGCTCGGCTCGTGGTCCTATGAGGTCTACGACACGAAGCTCGCGCGAGAGACGAAGGGGGGGACGATCCTCCAACTGAGCCTCTACTCGGACCTGCTCGCTCAGGAGCAGGGGGTGATGCCCGACTCGTTTCACGTCGTCACGCCGACGGCCGGAATGAACGTCGAGAGTTACCGCGTGAACGACTACGCGGCGTACTTCCGTATGGTGCGCGACAAGCTGGTGCTCGCCGTGGCGATCGGCGATGAGCCGCTCGCCGCGGCGAACTATCCGGAGCCGGTGGAGCAGTGCGACGTTTGTCGTTGGCGAAAGACCTGCGCCGACAAACGCCGCGCCGACGACCATCTGTCTCTCGTCGCGGGGATCTCGCGAGGCCAGCGACGAGAGCTTCAGGAACATGGCATCGAGAAGCTCGTCCAGCTCGCGAACGCCGCTTCGCCGCTCCCCTTCAAGCCGCGGCGCGACTCGTTGCGCGCCTACGAACGCGTGCACGACCAGGCACGGCTTCAGCTGGCTTCGCGCGGCGCCGCGGTCCCGGCGCACGAGCTGCTGGAGATCAAAGAGACAAAGGGGCTTTGTCGCCTGCCAGAGCCATCGCCCGGAGATCTGTTCCTCGACCTCGAAGGCGACCCGTTCGTCGGCGAGGCCGGGCGCGAGTATCTGTTCGGGGTCGTCGCGGCAGACGGCTCCTGCGACTCGAGGTGGGCGCTGACCGACGCCGAGGAGCATCGCGTGTTCGAGGGCGTGATCGATCGGATGATCGAGGCCGCTCGTGCCCATCCGGAAATGCATGTGTACCACTACGCCCCGTACGAGCCGGCCGCGTTTACGAGGCTGATGGGCCGCTACGCCACGCGCGAACGTGAATTCGAAGCGATGCTTCGCGCCGGGCGATTCATCGATCTGTACGCTGTCGTCCGCCAATCGATGCGCATCGGTGTCGAGCGTTACTCGATCAAGAGCCTCGAAACGCTCTACGGTTTCAAGCGGCAGATCGCGCTCGAGGACGCGAACCGCCGCTTGCGTGACGTCGAGTACGCCCTCGAATCCGGCGCCATTCACGACCTGCCGGCGGAAGCGCGAACGACGGTCGAAGGCTACAATCGCGACGACTGCGCGTCGACGCTCGCGCTGCGCGATTGGCTCGAGGCTGTTCGCGAACGCCAGATCCGATCGGGCGCGTGGATCCCTCGTCCACCGCGCGATCCGTCCGACGGCAAAGCGCCGCCAAAAGTCGACGAACGGGCGCAGGCCGTCGAGGCGCTTCGCGCTCGTCTGCTGAACGGAGTCGCCGAGTCGCCGGCCGACCGGAACGCGTCGCAACAGGCGCGCTGGCTGCTTGCGTACAGCCTCGACTATCACCGCCGTGAAGATCGTGTTGGTTGGGCGACGCATTTTCGACTGTGCGAGTCGCCGGACGAAGACCTGTACGACAAGCCCGAAGCCGTCGCCGGCCTGGAGTTCGACGGCCGTGTCGAAATCGTGCGGCACAAGAAGAGCGGGAAGGAGACCGGCACGGTCGTTGATCGATACGCTTTCCCGCCACAAGAAACCGAGATCGGTCCCGGCGACGAGCTGTGGCTCTCCGACAAGAAGGGGTTCGGAGAGGTCGTTTCGATCGACCGCCTCGCACACACGATCGAGATCAAGAAGAAGAAGGCGCGCGCTGAGATCCATCCGACGGCGGTGTGTGCGTTCTCGCACGTGAACACCGACGAGATGGCGGACTCGCTGTCTCGCATCGGCGAGTCCGTCGCCTCGGGCCGAGAGGACTATGGCGCCGCGCTCGCACTACTTCGAGGCGAAGCGCCGCGCCTTTCGGCGACAGGAGGCCAATTCGACGTCAAGGTAGGCGAGTCTCCGCCCGACAGGGCGCTTCGCGTTGCCCCCGCTCTCGATCGCACGGTGCTGCCGATTCAGGGACCGCCTGGAGCGGGAAAGACGTTCCTTGGCGCGCGCATGATTTGCTCGCTGGTGCGAGAGGGAAAGCGAATCGGCGTGGTCGCGAACAGCCACAAGGTGATTCGCCTGCTTCTGGATTCAGTGATCGAGGAGGCGACGGCGAGGGGGGTGAGCATAGCCGTCGCGCATCGGTGCGACGAAGGCGAACCCTCGAGAAGCGTCCGTTGCATCGACAACAACAAGGACGCGCACGGTGCGATCGTCCGCGGCGAGGTAAGCGTCCTTGGCGGAACAGCGTGGCTGTGGTCGCGCGAGGAGTTCGCCGGCGCGGTCGATCTGCTCTTCGTGGACGAGGCGGGTCAGATGTCCCTCGCCAACGTTCTCGCCGTCTCACAGGCGGCGAAAAGCGTCGTCCTGCTCGGCGATCCGCAACAGCTCGAGCAGCCGCGGAAAGGATCTCATCCGCACGGCGTCGAGGTATCCGCGCTCGAGCACGTGTTGGCCGGACGACAGACCATCGCTGAAGACCGCGGAATCTTCTTGCGGGAGACGTGGCGGCTTGCGCCGAGCATCTGTCGCTTCACCTCGGAGGTCTTTTACGACGGGCTGTTGAAGTCGCACGTCGGGCTCGAGAACCAGCGAATTTCCGGCGTGGATGGACTTCCCGAGGCCGGGCTCGCCGTCGTGCCGGTGGAGCACGACGGAAATCGGAACTACTCGCCCGAAGAGGTCGAAGCCGTCACGGCGTTGATCCAACGCCTCGGAGCCCATGGCACGACGTGGACGAACGCCGATGGCGACGCCGAACGACTCCTCGGTTCGGGCATCGTCGTCGTGGCGCCGTACAATGCTCACGTGACTCGCTTGGCGGGTCGTCTCTCCGCGACCGGCGTGCGCGTCGGGACGGTCGACAGGTTTCAGGGACAGCAGGCACCTGTCGTCATCTACTCCATGGCTACGTCGAGCCCGGACGAAGCGCCGCGCGGAATGGAGTTCTTGCTCAGCCTGAACCGTCTGAACGTCGCGACGTCGCGCGCGAAATGCCTGGCGATCCTCGTCGCCTCATCGCGTCTGCTCGACGTCGAGTGCCGCACTCCGCGCCAAATGCAGCTCGCGAACGCGCTCTGCCGCTTCCGCGAGATGGCGACCCCGATCGTCCTGCACTGACGCGCGGCGGCGCGCCCATCATTTCACGATTCGCGCCGTCTTGATCGCGTCGAGCTTCGGAAACGCCCGGTCGAGATACGAGTTCCCGAGGTTGCTGATGGACGTTTGATCGGGATCCTCGCCGTAGCCGCTGTACAACGAGTCGACCACGGCCTGACCCTGAACGACCACGCCGATCGGCGCGAAGTGCATGCCGTCCAGCGCCGGGTTGTCCTTCAGGTTGAAGAACAGCTGGTGGCTTCGTGAATTGGGCAGACTCATCGCGGCAAAGGTCAGCGTGCCCTTGGCATTCGTGTGCCGCACCGAGTCGTCGGGGATGTGCTTCGAGTCCTCCGCCGCGTTGCGCTTCGGGTCGCCGCTCATTCCGAACTGCGCCACGAATCCCGGAACGACGCGAAAGAATTTCACGCCGTCGAAGAATTGCTGCCCGACGAGCTGGTAGAAGTGATCCGCGCCGAGCGGCGCCCACGCCCGGTTCACTTGCACGACAATGCTCCCGCGCGTCGTCTCGAACGCGACACGGAAGGAATCGGGTGCCGTAGCGGTGGCGACCGCGGGGTTTGGCGCCGGAGCGTTTGCCGCCGCCTTGCTCGTATCCGCCGTCGCCGGCGCCTTCTCCTTGCATCCGGCAACGACCAGGAGCAGGCCCAGCGCCGTTAAACCGGTCCACCGGTCCACCCGTCCACCCGTCCACCCGCTATTTCGGCCAACCATTCTGCGGTATCCCCTTGGTGATTTTGAGCGCGTTGTCGAAGTAGACCTTCTTCAGCACACTGTCCGGCAAGCCGATCCCGTAGAGCTTCCAGAACGCATGATATGGACGATAATAATCGAAGTAGTCGTCGTTCGTCTCGAAGACGCGCCAATAATATGGATACTCTTCCGGCTGGAACGAGTCCTTGCCGAAGAGAATGCGGTCCTGGTACTTGATGAAGAAGTCGTGCGCGGCGCGCGGCTGCCGCCCGATGTCGTACAGCACGGCGCCGACTTCGGTGTACACGTTCGGCATCTCGTCCAGCATCTTCGACAGCGCACCGAGGTCGTTGGCGTGCCATCCCATGTGCGCGGCGACGAACGTCGTCTTCGGATGTTTGCGGAACAGGTTGTCCCGCTCCGTCATCAGCTCCTCGAAGCTCGGAAATTTGTCCTGCGGGTAGCGCCGGTCGGAAAACAGCGACAACTCGAGCCACCGCTCGTTCGTGTAGTCGATCGGCTTGAAGAATTCTTGTGGGTCCGCGGTATGAATGAACACCGGAAGCCCCAGCCTCGCGCACTCGTCCCAGATCGGGTCGAGCTCGGGGTCGTCGATGCGCAGACGCGACCCGTCGGGCTTTCGAATGGACAGGCCGAGGCTCTTCGAGATCTCGCCCACACCGACCGCGCCCGCCGCGATGTCGGCGTCGAGCTGCTTGATCGCGCCGGCTGCCCACTCGGGTCCGACGTTTCTGAAGTTGATGCCGGCCAGGATGCGCACGCGGTCTTTCATGCCCGGCGACGCCGCGACCGCGGCGAGAACGCTCTTCAACCGATCGCCTGACAGATTGTCCGCGCTGATCATCATCCGCACGTTCAAGCTGTCGAGCGACGCCTTGAGCGACGCCAGACCCTCGGCCGAAGCGATGAGTTGGCCCGGATGTCCGTGAAAATCGATCGCGGGATATTTGGCGGTCGGCACGAGATGCGCCGGCACGATCAGCGTCGACTTCGGCCGATAGTCGAGAATGCTCGGCGGCGCGAACTCGGGCGCCATGCAACTGCGCGGACGAATCTCCGTCGTGCCCGGCGGACACGACTCGCCCGCCGGAATCGCGGTGCCCCGTCCGCCGCCCCGGCCTCCACGTCCGCCCCCGGCGGGAGGGGTCCCTCCTTGTGCCCCGAGCGTCGACACGAGCAGCAGACTCGCCAAAACGAGACCGCCGAACAGGCCGCGCCGTCGTTCCCGGTCCACCGGTCCACCGGTCCACCCGGTCACCCGCGTCATGGAACCTGCGGCGTAACGGAGCCAGCGATTCCCATCGGATCGCGCATGTCGTCCTTCTTGAGATACGGCACGCCGTCGGTCATCCACTTCGGCGCCGGCGCACCCCTGAGGTAGTGATCGAAGAACTGGAAGTAGCGAATCGTGAGGTCTTTGCGATTTCCGAGGCCGCGTAATCCGTGGCCTTCTCCGACGTAGGCGAGCAGCACGGCGTTTTTACCGTTATAACGCATCGCGTTGTACAGACCGAGTCCGTTCTGGAACGCGACCGTCGGATCCGCCGTGCCGTGCATGATGAGGAAAGGCGCCGTCACCTCCGGCACGTGTGTCAGCGCGGATTCGAACATGTAGACGTCGGGCTTGTCCCACGGCGAGAATCCCCAGCGTCCTTGACCGTACAGGTAGTAGTCGTTGCCGTTCGCGCCGCTGCCGCCCGGCACCGCGTATGCCCACCCCCAGTTCTGACTGAAGTCCTGATAGAGGTCCGTCACCCCGGCGCCGACACCGACGGCCGCGAACAATCGCGACCGCGTGCCGATGAACGCGGCGCCCTCGCCGCCGTAGCTATGGCCATTGATCCCGATCTTCTTCGGATCGACGTAGCCCATCGCGATCACCTTCTTCACCGCGGCTTCGACGCAATCCAGCATGTCGCTGTGCGAGCGGCCGGTGTGGAAGTACACGTCGGGGATCATCGTGATGTAGCCGCGGCTCGTCGCCTCGATCGGCATCGAGCCCATGCCGGTCAGATATGACGGCGCCGAATAGCGATTCAGATTCTGCGAGTTCTTCTCGTAGAAGTTCACCAGCATCGGCCGCTTCTCGCCCGGCTTGTAGTCGTCGGGGATCGTCAGCATGCCTTGCAGCTTGTGGCCGTCGTGGTCCTTGAAGTCGAACAGGACGCGATGGCCCCACAGATACTCGGACTGCTGCGGGTTCGCGTTCGAGATTTTCTTGTCGCCCTTGAAGTCGAGCCCCGACACGCGGAGATCAGGGAACTCGGTGAACGTTTGCCGCGTGAAGAGATACTCGTCGGCCTTCGCGGCCTTCTGCGGATTCGAGTACGCGGCGTCGTCGTAGACCAGCTCTTTCAGCTGCCCGTCGGCGAGTTGATAGAAGCCTGCCTTCTTCGTGTATTCACCGTACGCCGAGAGAAGAACGGGCTTGGACAAGTCGATCGTGCTTCGGGTGGCTCGTCCTCCGCGACCACCGCCGCCACCGCCACCCGGCGCGCCACCGAAGCCGTTCGAATCCGGCTCGGTCGCGACGTAGCGGAAGCGAATCTGCCCCTTGTCGCCCGAGCCGTTCGTGAGGCTGCGCGCCGGTGACCCGTCGAGCGGCACGACCCACAAATCGAACTTGTGCATCGCGACGACGTTCTTGCCGTCGCTCGTGTACCCCATGAGGCCGAACGACGGCTTCGGGCCCGGATGATCGAAGTCCACGTCCACGAAGCTGACGCTCGTATTTCCGCCGAGCGTTTTCGTCGTCGCCGCATCGAGATTGTACGACTGGAACTTGTTGTCCTTCCAATACAAGAAGTTGTTCCCGTCCGGCGAGATGCCGAAAACGAACTGACCAATGAGCTGATCCTTGAGCATCAGCGTCCGCTCGCCGGTCGACGGATCGATGCGATAGATGTCGGCGGCGGGCCGCTTGTAGTCGGACGTGTATTCGCGCGTGTCGCGTCCGACGGCCCAGCGACCGTCCGCGCTCACTTCGACTTCGCGCATCGCCGTGTCGGCCAGCTTCACGAACTTCTTGTCCGCGAGATTGAACGCCTCGCGATACGTGAAGTTGCGATCCGCGTCGGCGCGGGTCATTTGCACCGACTGAATTCGGTCGTCCTTCGAATTCCACACGTCCACGTCCGCCACATCATCCGCGTTGCGGCGGCGCGTCGTGTCGGGCGCGGGCACCTGCTCCTTGGCGCCGAAGAAGATCCGCTTGTTGTCGTCGCTCCAATCGATCGCGGCGCGGTCGCTCAGCACCCAACCCTTCGGGAATCCGTCCGCCTTGGACGGATCGAATTTCACCGGCGGGTACTCGATTTGATCGAGCGCGGACTGCACGCTCGGATACGCGAGCAGCATGTTGTCGCGCTCCCGCATCTTGTCGACGTCGAGGCCCTTGAGAACCGCGAGCCCCGTGCCGTTGTCGTTCCACGTGAGCCGGCTGTAGACACGCGCGTCGTTGTCGAGCGTCGAGATGCGTCCGTTGCGGAGATCGAGAATGAATAGGCCGTTTCCGTCCCGCACCGTCCCGTCCACCGTGTACGCGAGGAGATCGCCCTTCTTGTTGAACAGGATCTCGCCGACGCTGCCGAGGAGTTGGTCGCGTCCGGTCGCGAGGTCGTGCAGGATCACGTCGGCGCCGCGCGGGCCATTGGACGCCTCGGCGTTCGCCGCACCGGCATTTGCGGCACCGCCGCCGGCCGGCGCTCCGCCACGGCCGCCGGCCGGACCGCCTGGTGCGCCCGGTACTCGACGGCGCAGCACGATGTGGCTCGACGTCGCGGCAAAGGTGAACGACTGGATGTCCTGCCAGGACTGCACCGTGCCCGTCGCCAGATTTCTCAATTCGACGTGCCGCGGCGGGGCCGCTGGCGCGCCATTGCCGCCCCGGGCGTTTTGCGCGCCCCCCCCCGCGCCGCCGGGTTGGGCGCCGCCGCCGCCGCCGCCACGGCCACCGCGACCGCCGCGTCCACCGCCGCTGGCGTCGACCGTGTACGCCAGCCATTTCGAGTCGGGCGAAAACGCCGGCGCGGTGCCGTTGGGGATCTCGAGATCCTGGCTATTGTCGAGCCGCACGAGGTGCAGCACGGGCTTCGCGTCCGCCGGCGCGGTGTTGGTCGCCGACAGCACGTACGCGACCCACTTCCCGTCGCCCGAGATCGACTGGTTGCCGACGCTCTTCCACTTGGTGTAGTCGTCGACGGACAACGCCTTCTTGGCGGCCGTCTGCGCGCCCGCGAGTTGTGGCGCGACGACGATGATGAGAGCGACGAGTGGGATGGTTCTCGTCAGCGTGCGATATGTCGTCCTGGGGATGGTCCTGGCGACGTCGATCACGAGCAAGCCTCCTGGATACGGCGGGCTGAGGTCCGGGCGGGGATGACCGCTACAATACGCCCCACCGTAGAACGTGGGAAGCGGCCGCGGCGCTGTTGCGCCCGACATCTTTACGCGCGTGTTTACCAACGCCTTGCATCCCTCCCGGTCTCGACCGACCGACTCCATTCCGCACGAGGACCATTTCGTGAGCTCACGCCGTGATTTCATCGTTCAAGCGCCGCTCGGAATACTCGGCGCAGCCGCCGCATGCAGCGGCGGGGGAACGTCCCAGACGCCGTCGGGCTCATCGGCAGGCGGCGTCCCAAGCACGCCGGGTGCGCCGCCCACCTTTGGCACCGCGCCGGCCGTCGGACCCGCGGTGGCGGCAGGTACGTTCGCCGAAGCGGAAAAGCTCGCGCAGGTCACGCTGACCGACGCGCAGCGCGAAATGGCCGCGTCGAGCTGGCGGACGTCGATGGCCTTCCTGCTCGAGCGGCGCGCCGGCCCGCGCAAAGTGCCGATCGACGCCGGCGTCGCGCCGGGCACAAAATGGAATCCGGCACTCCCCAACGAGAAGATCGGCCCGTCGCGCGACCGTTTTGTGCGTACGTCTCCGCACCTCGATTCCGCGCCCCTTCCATCGTCGGACGACGACATCGCCTTCGCGCCGGTGACGAAGCTGTCGCGCTGGATCGAGACGAAGAAGCTGACGTCGACCCGCCTCACCAACATCTACCTCGATCGGATTCAGCGTCTCGATCCGAAGCTCCGCTGCATCATCACCCTCACGCGTGACAACGCGCTCGCCCAGGCGAAACAAGCCGACGCCGAAATCGCGGCGGGGAAGTATCGCGGCCCGCTGCACGGCATTCCGTGGGGCGGTAAGGACCTGCTCGACACGGCGGGGATCGCCACCACCTACGGCGCCGAGTTCTATCGCAGCCGTGTGCCGACCGCCGATGCGGCCGTCGTCGCGCGACTCCACGACGCCGGCGCCGTCCTCATCGCGAAGCTCAGCCTCGGCGCGCTCGCGCTCAACGACATCTGGTTCGGCGGCCAGACGATGAACCCATGGCTGCTCGAGGAGGGAGCGTCGGGTTCGAGCGCGGGCCCCGGCGCCGCGACGGCCGCGGGACTCGTCGGCTTCTCGATCGGCAGCGAGACTGGCGGCAGCATCATCGCGCCCTCGATGCGGTGCGGAGTCACGGGACTGCGTCCCACGTTCGGCCGAGTGCCGCGCAGCGGCGCGATGACGTTGTGCTGGTCGCTCGACAAACTCGGCCCGATGGCGCGGAGCGTCGAAGACACGATGCTCGTGCTGCACGCGATCTCGGGACCCGATGCGGGCGATCTCGAAAGCGTGCCGTCGCGTCTCGACTTCGACGCCAACGAGAGCGTGAAGGGGCTGCGCGTCGGCTACTTCCCGGCGTGGATGAAGGAGTCGCCGGCGACGGATGTCGACCGCGCCGCGCTCGACACGATCAAATCGGTGGGCATGGTGCCGGTGGAAGTCTCGCTCCCGGATTGGCCGTACGATTCGCTGCAGCTGATCCTATTCGCCGAGGCCGCGGCGTCGTTCGAGGACATCACGCTCGACGGGCGAGCGGATCAACTGAAGGCGCAGGTGCCAGACGCGTGGCCCAATCTGTTCCGCGAGGCGCGCTTTCTCTCGGCGGTGGATTTCGTGCAGGCGGATCGTTTTCGGCGCATGGTCGCGACCGAAATGGCGAAGCTCTTTTCCAAGGTCGATCTCCTGCTCGTGCCGTCGTTGCGTGACGAGATGCTCACGATATCGAACTTCACGGGCCAGCCTTCGCTCACGCTGAGAGCGGGTTTCGTGAACGTGTCGGAGGCGCGCAGCGATTGGGCGCCCGACCCGAAGAATCCGCTTCCCAAATTCAATCCGCCGCGCCGCGTGCCACACGGAATCACACTGCTCGCGCCGTTGTTCGAGGAAGGCCGGCTCGTTCAGGCGGGGATCGCGCTCGAAAAGGCGTTCAACGTCGTCGGGGAGCGGCCGCCGGGTTTCTAAGCCGCGGCGGGGTACGCTGGTGTGGAAGAAGAATTCAACGCAGATGACGCAGAGTTGAAGGACGATGACGCAGATAGATCAAAGGGTGGTGACGACCTTCTCTTTCTGTCCGCGCCAATCGTTGTTCAAAATCTGCGATCATCTGCGTTGAGCTTTTCTCGAGCAACAGAGAAGCCAGCGTCGCGAGTCATTCGTCGCGGAGCACGATGGCCGGGTCGATGCGCTGAGCGCGCCCAGCCGGAACCGCCGCGGCCGCGGCGGCCACCACCAAAAGCAGCACCGACGCGATCACGAACGAAATTGGGTCGCTCGGCGCGACGCCGTAGAGGAGACTGCGAACGTAGCGTCCGGATGCGAGCGAGCCGGCGACGCCGATGGCGACACCGATGCCGACGACGACCGTACTTCGTCGCACGAGCATGCGGATCACGTGTCCGCCCGCGGCACCAAGAGCCATTCGCACGCCGATCTCGCGCGTCCGCTGCCGGACGTCGAACGAGACCACGCCGTACACGCCCACGCTCGCGACGATCAACGCGAACAGGGCGAGCGCGCCGAAGAGTGTCAGACCGAGCTTCCACGGCATCAACTCAACCTGGAGCGCTTGATTCATTGTAATCGCGCGAGAGGTCGCGCCGGGGAAAGTCGTGCGGAGAAGCGCCTGCGTACTCGCGGCGATCGCCTCGGCTCGTTCGCTGTGAGCTCGAATGACGAGCGTTCGATCCGAGCCGCGCGTCGGGAGCTGCTCGAGCGGATAGTAGTACTGCCACTCGCTCGTGTTTTCCTGGATGCGAAATTCGTGAACGTCCGCCGCAACGCCGACGACCGTGTAACACGGATGCGACGGCGCTACGGGTCGTAGACACTGGCCCACGGCTCGCTGGCCGGGCCAGATTTGGCGCGCCATCGTTTGCCCGACGATGATCACCGGCGGCGCGCCGGCGCGGTCGAAGGACAGAAACCCGCGCCCGTCGACCAGCCGAGTACCGGTGAGATCGAAGTATCGCGGGGAAACACCCAGATAGTACGAGCCCCCGTCGAGCGGGTGCGTGGAATCCGCATCCGGGCGGTACAGGGGCACGGAAATCCACTGATTCATCGGAGCGCCGTACGTGATCGCGACGCCTTCGACGCCAGGCATTCGCGCGACGCGCTCCGCGACGCCCGGCATCAACGCGGCGATCTGCGTCCGTTGCGTACGGTCGCCGAAATACACCTGTGTCGTGACGAGACGATCGTGATCGTAGCCGAGGTCCGTCGCGTACGCCGCCTGTAGCGTCCTCGCGAAAAGCATCGCTCCGGAGATCAACATCACGGAAAGCGTTGCTTGAACGACGAGCAGCGCCCAACGCGCGCGACGATGGCCGGACGTCGCGCGAGGCGTACCGTTCCGAAACGCGTCGGCGACCGTGCCGTGCCACGCCATCAGGCTGGGCAGAGCCGCGGCAACCAGGCCGGCCCCGAGCGTGGTGAGCGCCGTAAACGCGATGACGCGAAGTCCCACCGCGTGATGAGCCCACGCGATTCGCGGAAGCAGTTGTGCGCGGAGGACTCCTCCCTCCCAATCGGCGAGAAGCAAGGCGGCAAGTCCGGCGATCGCTGCGAGCACCAGCGACTCGAGCATCATCATCCCGGCGAGTCGCGGGCGAGAGATGCCGAGCGCGAGACGGACGCCGATTTCCCGCCGCCGCGCCACCGCCATCGCAAGAAACAGATTGGAGACGTTGGCCGACGCGATGATGAGCAACAGAGCGGCGACCGCGGAGGTCCGAGACACGATGAGCGTGCGACTGTCGTGCATTTCGGGTGCGCGATACGTCGACAGAGGGCCGAGCAGGATCGAGGCGTTGCGGTCGTAAGGCTTCGCCGAGAGGAAATGCTTGAACGCCGCCGTCGCGTGCGCTTCGACCGCGTGCGGCGATGCATTCTTCGCCCGGCGAACGACGAGCGGGATGTAGCGTGAACCGTCCTCATACCACGGTTTCTCGCCCGGCGACGCCGATTCACGCGGCATGGTGCTGAACGGCATCCACACGGAGGTCCGGCCGAGGCCGATGCCGTCGAACCCGGCGGCCGTCACGCCGACGACGACATAGCCCCTGCCGCGAACACGGATCTCCTGACCGAGAACCGCGTCGGCACCACCCAGCTGTGTGGCCAACGTGTGGCTGACGACGGCGACGCTTGCCGGCGCGGCGACGTCGTCTTCCGCGCGAGAAAAGGATCGTCCGCGCTCCAGGCGAACGTCCAGCATCGGCAGCAGCTCCGCCGTCGCGTAGCTCACGCCCGCCGAGAGCGCGACGCCGCCCGAGACGACCTCGATTGAATCGCGCACCGCTTCGACGGCGATGCTGACTTCGTCCTTGAGCGCCACGCGCAGCGCCTGGTACTCCGGATACGAAAAGGCGTAGTTGACTCGGAGATCGGCCAGGTGCGGGCGCGCGACGTACAACCGGCCCAGCGTTTCCGGATCGGACACGCCGGCGGGCGGGCGGAAGAAGAGCGCATCCATCAGGGAGAAAAGCGCGCCGTTCGCGCCGACGGCGATCGCTAGCGTGATCGTTACGGTCAGCGCGACGCCGCGTCGCCGACGCAACCCACGAAGGGCGTAGCGGAAGTCCGCAACGCAGGCGTCGAGAAAATGCCACACCCCCGACCGGCGAATGATCCGCCCGTCGATCTCCAGCAAATCGCTCCGAACCGCGTCGACGTCGCCGAATCGAGCTCGCGCGGCGGCGATCGCGTCGTGGCGAGACATTCCCTTGGCCTCGAACTCCGTGACGCGATTCGCAAAGTGAAAGCCCAGCTCGTCCTCGACGTCCGCGCTCGGATCTCTCCGCCAAAAGCGAAGATACCGACGCCACTTCGGCTCACTCGGTTGGTGGCGCATTACGCCGGCTCTGTCGTCGTTCGCATCACGCGGCCGACCGCCGCCACGTAGTCGCTCCAGTCACTCTGCTCGGCGACCAGTTGCTTCTTGCCCGCCGGTGTCAGTCGATAGAATCGCGCTCGACGTCCGGTATGCGACGTGCCCCACTCGGCCGCGATCCAGCCGCGCTCTTCCATGCGGTGCAGGGAGGTGTAGAGCGCGCCGTCGAGCACCGTCAACGATCCTTTCGACGACTCCTCGATCCATCGCGCGACGGCATACCCATGCTTCGGTCCCCGCGACAAGCCGCGAAGAATCAGCGCGTCGAGCGTGCCGGGCATGAGCTCCATGCCCGACGATACATCAACTATTGAGGCATGTCAACGTGAGGTATCAGCGCCCAGGCAGGCTCGGCAGCCAGGCCGCCGTCGCCGCGCCGACTTCGTCGAGGACGGCCGCGTCGTTACGCCCGCTCGACTTGAGGACGTGGAAACTGTGATCCGCGCCGTCGAGCCAGTGCATCTCCCACCGTGTCGTGACGGTCTTCAGCACTCGCTCCATCAATGCCGGCGTGCAGAACACGTCGCGCGTCCCGTTGAAGCAGAGCACGGGCATCGTGATACGCGGGAGATGGGCGTCGCGCAATTGATCCGGCTTTCCCGGCGGGTGCAGCGGATATGCGAGAAGCAGCAAGCCGTCCGCCTCGAAGCCTTCTGACGCGAGCATCGACGCCGCACGGCCGCCCATCGACCGGCCGCCGATCACCAGCGGCCGCCGCGATCCCAACTCGCGGCGTGCGTGCTCGACGACCGCGGCGAACGTGTTCATCAACTTGGGCATGGGATCCGGCCCGCCCGACCCGCGCTCCTTGTACAAGAAGTTGAATCGCACGACGCTGAGTCCGCGCCGGCGCATCTGGTTTGCCGCGGCGTACGTCGCCCGGTCGGACATGCTGCCGCCGGCGCCGTGCGCGCAAATGAACAGCCCACCGTCGTCGCCCGCGACCGCCGGCTCATACACCGCGCTCGTCGTCGCGTCGCCGACCGACACGCGCCACTCGGCCGCGCTCACGGTGCCGACACCGCCGCCGGTGCCAGCCCGATTTCGTCGAGAAAGCGATGGCCGCGCGTCGGTTTGCCGGAGCGCGTGATGTCGTGCGTCAACACGAGGCGGTCGCGCACGCGCGTCATGCCGACATACAACAACCGCCGCGCCTCCTCGATTTCGGCCGGTGTCGCTCCCGAGGTCGGCGAGCCGCCGGGAAGCTGCGAGTCCTCGACGCCGACGATGTACACGCGCGAGAACTCGAGACCCTTGGTCGAGTGAAGTGTGAGCAGATTCACACGCCCGCGCGCCGGATCGACGCCGTCCCACTTCGAGAGCACCGCCCGCTCGAGGAACGACGAGATCTGTTCTTCGAGGGGCCCGTCCGGAATTTCCGCGGTCAGTCGCCGCAGCCGTGACATCGCCGCCGGATAGCGCTCATCGGCCGATTTCTCCGCGCGGACTCTGAGCATGAGCTTCGCTCCGCCGAGCCGCTCGATCACCTCGTCGACCGTCGGGATCGAAAGGTCGCCGGCCTGCTCACGCTCGTAGTTCTCGAGACAGGTGCTGTAGCGGCCCAGCGAGAACGCGCGACAGATGCCGAGGAACATCTCCGCTTCGGGCGTGAGCGACCGCGGATCACTCAGCGCCAGCGCGATGCCGAGTTGGTCGAGCACGCTCACGAGCGCGGTCTTTCGCGCGCGACAGCTCTTCTCGCGGTCGAGGGCCAAGACCACCTTGGCGAGCGTTCGCGAATCGTCCAGCGCCTGGTGCGAGCGGCCCGCCTCGATGCCGAACTGCCGTGCGAGGTCGACGAGCTTGCGACTCGTCGGAAACAAGTCGCGGGCGAGCGGCAGCGTGTCGTAGGTATGGACGCCGAACCGCTCCTCCGGACCGATGGCTTTGACCATCCGCTGAAGAATCCGAAAGTCGAAGTCATAGCCGTTATGCGCGACGAGGACGTCTTCGCCGCAGAATGCGCGAAAGCGCGGCCAAACGTCCTCGAAGTAGGGAGCGCTCGCGACGTCGGCGTCGCTCAAGCCGTGCGTCTGCGTCGCGCCGGGCGCGATTGGGACGCGAGGACGCACGACGGCGTCGAACGCGTCGACGATCGCACCATCGCGCACTCGCACGGCGGCGATCTGCACGATTTCGGCTTTGGCCGTGTCGTCGTCGGTCGTCTCGAGGTCGATCGCGGTGAAGTCGCCGAACGCTTCATCGAGCTCGTCCATCTCGAGCAGCTGCGCCGCCTTGAAGACGCCGAGTGCGAGCCCGGTGTCCGGACACTCGGCCGGCGAAATGATTTCCGCGCCGGCGGGCGGCTCGCCGCCCAAGTCCACGGAGGTGATTCCGACCGCGCCAAGAATCGCCTTGAGCCCGATCTCGACACCGCCCCCCCCCAGGCGTGGCAACCACATGCTCGCTCGGTCTCGGCGCACGGCCGCCAGCCGCTCCTTGAGCGCCACCACTTCGGGAATCGACGCGGGATCGCGAATCTCGTCGTGGCGATCCTCGAGCACCGAGCGAATCTTGCCGACGCGCCGCGAGAGCAGATCCAGCACGAGCGGCCCAAGACGGGTATGGCGCCGCACCAGCGCGTCGAGGTTTCGCCAGTCCGCGAGCGCTCGGCGGATCCGGCGGCCCGTTTCGTCGTGACGCGGCCGGCGCTTCTCGATCTTCCGGAGTGCTTGTCGCACGTCGTGGCGGCTGCGCGCGGCGCGAGCGCGCGCTTCGTCGAGCAGCGGTTTGGGAAGGAGCGTCGCGAGGAACTGGTCGGCGAAGACGTCGTTCCTGGGCGCGCTCATGACGCGCAGTGCCGCGATGACGTAGGCGACGACCGGATCGTCGGCGAGCGCTCGCCCGAGCGCGAGCCGGCATGGAATGCCGGCGTTGAGCAGTGCCGCTTCCAGGACGTGCCCGATCTCGTGCGTGCGGTAGAGCAGCGCGACGTCGCCCCAGTCGTGACGGTGCTCGTCGCGGTCTCGCTGCAAATCCGCCACGAGCCACGCGCATTCCTTGTCGTCGTCGTCGAACATCTGCACGTCGACGGGGAAGTCGGAATCGCGATTCGCTTTTGGCTCGACCGTCTTGACGACCGCCGCCGTGTTCAGCGTGACGAGACGCCGCGCCAACTCGAAGACGTCGCGCGGGCAGCGCCGATTTTCCTCGAGGCAGATTCCCGACGCGAGCTTGAAGTCGTTGAGAAAGTTCCTGAACACGGCCGGATCGGCGCCCGCCCACGAATAGATCGATTGCTCGTCGTCGCCGACCGCGAAGACGTGGCGATGATCCTTGGCCAACGCTTTCACGATCCGGTATTGCACCGGATTCAGATCTTGAAACTCGTCGACGAGGACGACGTCCCAACGTGCGCGAACCGTTCGTCCTTCCTCATCCCGCTCGAGCAGCTCCGCGGCCTTGATGACGAGCGTATCGAAGTCGACGACCTTACGCGTTGCGAGAAAGCGCTCGTATCGCGCGAAGAGCACCGCATCGTCGTGCAACAGCGGATCGCCGCGAAAGCGATGCGCGGAAAATCGATTCAGCGTGCTTCCGTGCCAGCGGCGATAGCCCTCGATGCGCCGCAGGACGCTCATCTGGTATTCCTCGTCGGCGATGCCGAAGCCGGGCTCCAAGAGCACGTGGGCACCGAGCTCGCGCAGCAATTCGGCGCAAAACGCGTGGATGGTGCCGCGCTTGATGGTCGCCGCCGCCGTGCCGAGCGTGGACTCGAGTCGATGCGTGATCTCGCCCGCGGCTTTGTTCGTGAAGGTGAAAGCGCAGATCCTCGACGGATCGACGCCCAATTCCTGCACGAGGTGACGCACCCGCTCGATGAGGCAATACGTCTTGCCGGCGCCGGGTCCGGCGAGCACCAGAATCGGTCCCGCCGGAGCCGTAATAGCCGCGCGCTGCGAATCGGACGCCCCCCCCGGCCGCGCCGGCGGTGCAAAGGCCTCGCGCGCGGCGGACGTCGTCACGCCTTGATCACCGTCCGTACGTGGCGTTCAGCGCCGCTTTCGCGAGCGTGTGCGCGTGAATGTTGAACCCGACGTACGCGGCGGTCGCGCCGGCTGGAACGTCGAGCTTGTCGGTGTCGAGCGCGAAGAGCGTCAGGTGATAGTGATGCGGCTTGTCCTTGGGCGGCGGGCATGGACCGCCGTAGCCGGGCACGCCGAAGTCCGTATTCCCCTGCACGGCACCCGCCGGCAGGAGATTCTTCTTCGGATCACCCGCGCCCGCCGCGAGCGACGTCGCACTCGCGGGGATGTTGTACACGACCCAGTGCCACCACCCGCTCCCCGTCGGCGCGTCGGGATCGTACATCGTGAGCGCGAAGCTCTTCGTTCCAGCCGGCGCGCCGCTCCAAGAGAGCGCGGGCGAGAGGTTCTTTCCGGTGCAGCCCATGACTGCCGCCACCTGTGCGCTCGGAACGGTTGCCCCTTCCTTGATGTCGGCGCTCGTCAGTTTGAACGCGGATTTCTGCGCGCTCGCCGTCGAAAGCGCGGCGAAGGATGCGATGAAAAGCATGCTGCGAGATTTCATTTCTGATCTCCGGTCTCTGGTCTCGGGTCGCTGGTGTCTGTTCTTGGGGACTTCGGAGAGGTGAGTCCAAGTTAGCCGCCTGGGAATCACTCGGTTCCTGTCCACCCGTCCACCCGTCCACCGTCCACCCGTCCACCCGTCCACCCGTCCACCCGTCCACCCGTCCACCTGTCCACCCGTCCACCTGTCCACCCGTCACGCCGCCGCCCTCTCAATCGGCCGATGCACGAACACGAAGACTGCCGCGGCCGCGATCTGGAACACCATTCCAAAAATCACCAGCGCAACGAGGCTCCGCGCGTAGAGCTGCCCCATGATCGCGCTGCCGAAGAACCACGTGATGCCGAACACACCGTTGAACGCGCCGAACGCGTGCCCGCGCTTGTTCATCGACACCGCCTGGGCTATCCCGGGGCGGAGTGTCGCGTCCTGAACGCCGAGTCCGGCCGCCCAACACATCACCGCCGCCGACGCGCTCAGTGGCCCCCCGAGAAAACCGAGCGGCAGCGCGAACATCGTCGCCAAAATGCCGACGATCAGCACCCAGATGCCATATCGGTCGAAGAGAATGCCGGAGATGAACGCCGTGAGACCGACCACACCCATCGCGCCGGCGTACAGAAACGGAATCGTCTGCGGCGTGAATAGGCCGGTATGTTGGAAGTGGAATCCGAGAAGCGGAAAGTCGAGAAATCCCACGGCCAGCAGTCCGGAACCGACCACGTAGACCCAGAACAATCGAGTGAGCGGCTCGTCGGCCTTAGGCTTGGGCGGCGTGCCCTTGGTGGGACGGTAGTATCGCGCCAGCAGCAGCGACGCGAGCGCAAGCACCGCCGGAATCCCCAACATCAAGAACGCCGGGCCGAAGACGTGCGTCTTGGAGACGGCGAACGCCACGTACAGCGGCCCGATGATCGCGCCCGTCTGATCCATCGCCGCGTGGATGCCGAAGCCCTTGCCGTGCCCGACGACGCCGGTCGCCTCGGAGAGCAACACGTCGCGCGCCGGTCCGCGGATCGCCTTGCCCGTCCGCTCGGCGATGATGAGAATCGCCGCCATCTGCCAGGAGTGGACGAAGGCGAGACCGGGAATCGCGATCAGGTTCATCGCGTAGCCGATGATCACGATCGGCCAATACGCGCGCGTGCGATCCGCGAACTTGCCGGAGAAGTAGCGAAGGCTGGCGGCGACCATCTCGCCGAAGCCGGAGATCAGGCCGACCAATGCGGCGGTGACGCCGAGGTCATTCAAAAACGGGCCGATCCCGCTGTACGCCCCTTCGTACGTCATGTCCGCGAACAGGCTGACGATGCCCAGGCAGACGATGAAGCGGAAGGCGGCGTTGCGAGTGGCCGAGTTTGATGTCGCGGTCGTCACGCGCTCAATCTACGAGAATGCCGGTGACTTCAAGCACGGAGAGGATTCCGAGCAGCACGAGAGCCAGGACGGCGAAATGCCGGACGCGCCGCGGCGAAACGTGCGACGCGATCCAACCGCGAATGCTCGCCCCGAGCGTCACGGCCAGGCCGCCCTTCGTGACCATCGCCGCCACGGCCGCGATCCACACGGTGAGAGCGGCCGTACCATGCGTAAGCCCCCGTCCCGGCGCGACGCTCACGTTCGCGGCCGCCCACACCCCGGCCGTCGTCATCCCCTTGTCGCCCCACTCCGAAAGAAAAATCGTCGTGAACGCGATCAGGGCGCCGTGAAAGACGCGCTCGTCTTTCTTCTTCGGCGTCTGAACGTCTGGGTGACGCCACATCGCGATAGCGACGCCGACAAAGCTCACCGCGGTTGTAACGGCGACAAGCCACCGAGGCAGGAACTTGCCGATCGTCGCGCCGACCGCGACGGCGACCGCCATCTTTGCCATGAACGCGGCACTCATCCCCGAGATCACGGCGCTCCACCGAAAGCGCGTCGCGAGCACGCCCGAGGTGTACAGCAACTTGTCCCCGACGATTTCGGCGACGAAGACGGCGATGTATGTCGTGAGAAAAGTCTCGAGCATCAGCCGCCGCCGTCGCGCCGGCGGATCACGCGAAGCGGCGCTGCGAGCGTTCGCGGGCCTTGCGAGCCTCCTCCTCGCGATTGCGAGGCGGGGCGTGGGTCTCGAACGTATCGATCAGGCGTCGGGCGATCGCGGTGACCTCGTCGACGGCCTGGTTGAATGCGTCTTCGTTGGCGCGCGACGGTTTGGTCGACCCGCTCAGCTTGCGCACGAATTGCAGCGCCGACGCGCGCACTTCGTCGTCGGTCGCGGGGGGCGCGAAATTGGCGAGCGTCTTGATGTTCCTACACATGGGTGTCTCCAACTCGGCTCGGCCGAGGCAACATGAACGCAACGTGAATATGCGGGGCGAACTAGAGCGCGTCCACACTGCGCGCGCGCCCGAGCAGCAGTTCCCGCTCTCGGGCGTTGCGAGCGAGTCCCGCCGCCCGCTCGAACTCCGCGCGCGCTTCGGAGGCTCTGCCCAGCTTCGACAGGAAGTCGCCGCGGACGGCCGGGAGCAGATGATACGACTCGAGCGCCGGCTCGTTCGAGAGCGAATCGACGATCTCGAGGCCGGCGGCGGGACCGGAGGCCATCGACACCGCGACTGCGCGATTCAACTCGACGATCGGCGACGGCGTGAGCACGGCGAGCTCCGAGTAGAGGTTCGCGATGCGCTGCCAGTCGGTCTCCGAGGCGACGCGTGCGCGCGCGTGGCAGGCCGCGATCTCCGCCTGCACCGTGTACGGTCCGTGTTCCGAGGAGAGCGATTCGGCGCGCGCGAGCGCGTCGAGCCCGCGTCGAATCAACAGCCCATCCCAGCGTGAGCGATCCTGGTCGAGGAGCAGCACCGGCTCGCCCGTCGGGCCCGTCCGCGCGCGCAACCGCGACGCCTGGATTTCCATCAGCGCCACGAGGCCGTGGACTTCGGCCTCATTCGCCGCGAGTCCCGCGAGTATGCGGCCGAGCCGAAGCGCGTCCTCGCACAGCGCGGGGCGCACCCAATCTTCGCCCGCGGTCGCCGAATATCCCTCGTTGAAGACGAGATAGATCACCTGCAGCACCGACGACATCCGCCCCGTGAACTCGTCTCCGCGCGGCACCTCGAACGGCACTCCCCGGTCGGCGAGCGTTTTCTTCGCGCGAACGATGCGCTGCGCGATCGTCGGCTCGGGGACGAGAAACGCACGAGCGATTTCCTCGGTGGTGAGGCCGCCGAGAAGCCGCAGGGTGAGCGCGACGCGCGCGTCCGTCGAGAGGACCGGATGGCACGCGGTCAAGATGAGGCTCAACAAGTCGTCGCCGACATGATCGTCCAGCCTCGCGTCGAGATCGGGAACGGCGCGTTCACGTTCGTCCTCGAGCTCAGCACCGATTTGCGCGTGCTTTCGCTCGTGCAGGGCATCCCGGCGCATCGAATCGATCGCGCGGCGCTTGGCGGTGGTCATGAGCCATGCGCCCGGATTGTCCGGCACGCCCGACGTCGGCCACTGCTCGAGCGCCGCGACGAGCGCGTCCTGCGCCAAATCCTCGGCCAGGCCCACGTCGCGAACGACGCGCGCCAGACCGGCAATCAGTTTCGCCGATTCGATGCGCCACACCGCTTCGATCGCGCGATGAGTTTCGGAAGCCGTCACGGCTTCCAATCACATCAGCGCGATCGGGTGGGGCAAGGGTGGTGGTGGATTCGAGTCGCCGCGATCGCTATCGAGATGGCTATCGCGACCGCGATGCCATCTCGGCGCGCTGCCGCTCCTCCTGCTCGCGAAGCTCGGGCGTAAACGCTTCGCCGAAGTCTTCGGCCTCGAAGAACGGCCGGATCTCGATGTCCGAGTCCTCGCCAGGCATCGGATTCGGGCACCGCTTGACCCATTCGACGGCCTCCTCGATCGAACGGACCTGCCAGATCCAAAAGCCAGCGACGAGCTCCTTGGTCTCGGCGAACGGACCATCGACTACGCTTCGCTTTGAGCCGCTGAAGTGAACGCGCTTGCCGGCCGAGCTTGGCTTGAGTCCGTCGCCGGCGAGCATGATCCCGGCCTTCACGAGCTGTTCGTTGAAATTCCCCATCTCCTTTAGCATCTGGGTGTCGGGGACGCCGCCGGCCTCGGAGGTCTTGGTCGCTTTGACGATCACCATGACGCGCATTGTCGTGTTCTCCTGTAGTTGAGGTTCCCGATCGAGGCGGCCGGGAGTTGCCGCCCGGGTCTACCCCCCGGGTTTACCGCCCGGTCTCACCGCCATGATCGCTTCACTCATACGTCGAACGGCACAGGCGGGAATCGACACGCGGGTTTCGGGCCTCGAGTCCGGCAGGGTGACGACTCGCCCGGCAACTAAACCTCGCTTTCAAGGCTTCATTGGGGACAAGCCGCGGCCGCAGTCTAAGGGCCTAGACCGTGAATGATTTGCCTCTGGTCGGCGCCACGGCACCAGGATATGCATAGAAGAGAAGTTGAGAACATTCGAGGTACCTATGTCGAGGCCAATTCCTGGAGTCCAGCGGCGGCGCTCGCCGCGCGAAACCTTCGCGATGGCTCTGTTGGTCGCGGCGGCTTTACCGCTCGCCGCGCAGTATCCCACACCCACGCAGCCCGCGACGCAAACCGCCCAATCCAGCTCGGGAAGGTCGAGCTTGGACGCGCGCTGGATTCCGTGGGTCGGATGCTGGGACGCCGACACGACCGGCTACTCGGATCCGTCGCAGGCACTCTACACCTGCGTGATTCCGCTCCCGGGAACGAGCGGTGTTCAACAGCTGACGATCGCGCGCGGCAAGATCACGGCGCGCCGCCGACTCATCGCCAACGGGGCCAACAACGCGTTCGATGAGAACGGTTGTCACGGAACGCGTATGGTCGACTGGGCAACGAGCGGACGCCGCGCCTACATCCGCTCGACCTACACCTGCGACGTCGGCCTTACCGGAACGTCGAACGGCGTACTCGGGATGACGTCGACTGGTGATTGGCTCGAGGTCGAGACGGTACACGCGGGACAAGGACTCATCGAGCACGTCGACCAGTGGCGCGACGCGGGAGTTCCCTCGAGCGCCCCATCAGAAGTCTTCAACGCGCTCGAGTCTCGGCGGATGACGTCGACGACGGCGCGCGCGGCAGCGGCGTCTCCAATGACGGTGGCGGACGTGATCGATGCGCTGCGCCACGTCGATTCGTCGACCGTTTCCAGCCTGATCGTCGCGAGCGGACAACGCTTCAGCTTGAACGGCAACGAAGTCGCGGCGCTCTTCCGCGCCAACGTGCCGCGCGGCGTTCTCCAGGCCATGGTCGCGTGGTCGCCGCAGCCGGGGGCCGAAGCGCCAGGCTACGATCCCGACGCATACCTTCGCGCCACGGCTGGAATGGCCTACGGACAAACGCCTCCGCAGGTGATCGTGATCCAGCCGGCGCAGCAACCATCCGTCGTCGTGACGCAGGAACAGGTCACGCCAGAGCCGATGTCGCCGACGTATTGCACAGCGGTCGCGTGCTATCCGACCAACCAGCTCTCGGCGTACAACGGGAATCCGTCTCCGTACATGGATTTCTCGAATCCGTATTACCCCTATCCGTACAACTTCTTCTATCCGTTCTCGTCGGCGCCGATTCTCACCGGCAACATCAACCGGCCGTTCTTCCGGCCGAACTTCCCGTTCCGCCGCGGCCCGGTCGGTATCAACAGACCGATCAGCGGTTTTCCGAGAGGCGGCGGAGTCGTCCGCGGTGGGCATCGGTAGCGACAGTCAACGTCCAGCCCGGGTCCGCGCGTAGCATAAGGACGCGAAGAAGCGCCGCCTGCTCCGCGGATCCCCTGCGAGCGGTCGCCGGGAATCGACGGACAGCGCCACGATCGGGAACGCCGAACCCGGCGTTCCCGATTCATTGGTAAACCCAAGCGCCTCCGCGCCTCCTGTCCGCGCATGATCCAATCGTCCCCGCGCATTCCGATTTCGGTGGTGATTCCGACGCTCAACGAGGCGCCGCGGATTCGCTCGGCCATCGAGACGGTTCATTGGGCCGACGAGGTCATCGTCGCCGATGCGGGCTCGACGGACGGCACGCCAGACATCGCTCGCGGCTCCGGCGCTCGGGTGATGACCGTGACGGGCACGACGATCGGCGCACAACGGAACGCGGCGATCGAAACCGCGCGCAATCCGTGGATCCTCGCCCTCGACGCGGACGAGATGGTCACGCCCGAGCTGCGCGATTCGATCGCGGATCTGTGCCTGACCGGCTCGCCGCGCTTTTCGGCGTATCGTGTGCGCTCGCGCAACTGGCACCTGGGGCGCGAGCTTCGCCACGGACCGTGGGGACGCGACTGGAAGATTCGAGTTTTCTCGAGCGATCAGCGGTTCAACCAGTCGCGAGTCCACGAGCGAATCGACTCGAATGACGTTGGCGAGCTCGAGGGAGATCTCATCCACTATCCGTACCGCGATCTGGCGCACCAGGTGGTGAAGATCGCGAAATACGCGAAGTGGGCCGCGGAGGACATGCGGTCGCGTGGGAGACGGGCCCGCGTGAGCGATGTGGTCGCGCGGCCGGCGTGGCGCTTCTTCCGCGACTATTTCGTGTACAGCGGATGGCGCGACGGACGCGCCGGATTCATCGTGTCGGCGGTGAGCGCCTTCTCGGTCTTCTGCAAATACGCCTGCCTACTCACGCCCGAGGCGTGAACAGGACCAGGCGGCTCTTGTCCGCGAAATCCGCTCCTTCCGCGCACTTGTATTTCAAAAGCCGATGACCTTGAAGGAAACCGGGCTGAGGCCCGGCGCGGTGGCCGTCACCGAATAGGTTGCTGGCGTCGCAGCGGTGATGAACACGACGTCCGCGTTTCCTGCCGCGCCCGTGGTCGAATTCTGGACGCTGAGCGAACCGCCCGTCGCCGACCAGGCGACGGTGACTCCCGAGACGCGATTTCCGAAGGCGTCGACGACGCGCACGCTGATCAACGTGCTCGCCCCAGCGACGAGCGTCGTCGAATCCGCGCTGGCGGGCGATATCGCATTCGGCGCTCCGGGAGTCGAAGTCGCCGTGAGGTTGACCGAGCCGGTCCCCGCGGTCGCGGTGAGCGTGTTGACGCGAGCCGTGTCGCCCAGGGTCCAGATGATCGATGCGTTGCCGCTGCCGTCGGTCGTCGAGGTTTTGGCGTTCGTCGTGCCGCTGCCGGCCGCCGGGAACCAGCTGACGGTCACGTTGGGCGCGGCCACTCCCCCCAGCTCGACGTGGACCGTCGAGCTGAGTGCCGTCCCGATGGGCGCCGTCCTGTCGAGGAAGGTCGAGTCGGCGGAAACGCTATACGCCGTCCCGTTGTTGTTGCCGCCCGTTCCGTCGCCGGTCGAGGTTGGGTTGTCCGATCCGCACGCCGCAGCCGCGGCCAAAGGAAGAACGATTTGTAGGATTCGACGCATAGCAGGGTGACACGCGAGTAGGGAATTATCCCTGGTCGCTCACGTCCGGCGCAATGCCCGGCGACGAGCGGTCAACGTTGCTGAACCCCGGCCGCGCGCGACTCGGTCACACCACCCCACTCGTGGTCCAGGGCCTCCGCCATGGCCTCGAGAACCTCATCGACGTCGTCTTCGGTCATCCGATGGACCTGGGTACAAAGGCGCAGCGAGAAGCGCCCCCGCAATCGCGTGGACGAGGTCAGGAACCGGCCGCTGGCGTTCACCCGCGCGTTGATCCGCTCGTTGAGCGCGTTCAATTCCTGGTCGTCGGTCGAGCCGTCCGGCCTGGCGCGAAAACAGATGACGCCGAATTGCGCTGGCGACAGGATCTCGAACCCTGCCATGCTCGACAGCCGTCGCTCCGCGTGCTCCGCGCGGCGGATGCCGCGCGCGATCGCTTCGCGCATTCCCGCGACGCCGAAGTAGTTGATCGACGTCCAGACCTTGAGCGCGTGCGCGGCGCGTGTCAGCTGCGGCCCGAGGTCGGCGAAGTTCACCTCGTGTTCACGCGCTCTCACATCGGTGAGATACTCCGGATGAACGCTGAACGCTTCCTCGAGGCGCCGCGGGTCGCGCGCGAGCAGGCAGCCGCATTCGAACGGCACGAAGAGCCATTTGTGGGGGTCCAGTGTCACTGAATCCGCGCGCGCGATGCCGCGAAGCGTTTTCGCGCCCGACTCCGTGAGCGCGGCGAACCCTGCGTACGCAGCGTCGACATGAAACCAGAGCGACTCCTCCGCACAGACGTCCGCGATCTCGGTCAGCGGATCCACGGCGCCTGTGCTCGTCGTTCCGGCGCTGGCGATGATCGCGAACGGCTTCATCCCCGCCGCCCGGTCGGCGGCGATCGCGTCGCGCAGCTCGGCGACGCGCATGCGGAAGTCCTCGTCGCTCGCGACCGCGCGAACGTTCCCGCGTGGAATGCCGACGATCCACGCCGCCCGCTCGACCGACGAATGAGCCTGGTCCGACGTGTAGAGCGTCATCCGCGACAGCGCGGTCGCGGACGGATCGGCGGCGTGCCGGGCCGCGACGAGCGCGGTGAGCGTCGCCGTCGACCCACCGGAGGTGATGAGACCACTCGTTCCGTCCGGCATGCCGAGCCACTGACGAAACCAATCGAGCACGGTGAGCTCGATCTCGTTCGGTCCGGACGCCACGGACCAGACGCCGGCGAAAAAGTTGTAGCCGGTGGCGAGCCAGTCGCCGAGCACGGCGGGGAACGTTGGCGAGCTGGGGATGTACCCCATGAAGTGCGGATGCGGCTCGCGCGCGTGGTTCGGAAAGACCTGTTTGTCGAGAAAGGAGAGGATCTCGTCGAACGGTATTCCCTTCTCGGGCGCGGGCCCGGCGATCATCGCTCTGGCCTCGGCGCGGGAAAGCGACTTCTGCGCGGGCTGGTCGCGAAGGGTTGCGAGATGCGTGACGACTGCGTCGACAACGCGGAGGCTGAGGCGACGCATTTCCTCGTCGCTGACGTCTAAGTTGGACCGAATCTCGTGATTCATAGGTAGGGGGAACTTATTCCGCGGAGCGGCCGTACGGACCGGAAAATTGGGCGTCGGTCGTCTTGCCCGCATCGAAGCGCTACACTATGATGGCTCTAGCCACGCAGTGACAAGGCGATGACTGACACGCAGTTGCGCTCCTTGCAACCTCAGACGTTGCTCGGAGAGCGTTACCGTCTCGAGAGAGAGGTCGGCCGCGGAGGGATGGCGGTCGTCTGGCTCGCTCATGATCTCAAGCTGAATCGCGACGTCGCGATCAAGGTCCTCCTCGGGGAGCTTGCGTTCGCGATGGGACCCGAGCGATTCCGCCGGGAGATCGACGTCGTCTCGCGCCTCAGTCACCCCTACATCCTCGCGATCGACGACTTCGGTGAGTACGAAGGGCATCTCTACTATGTGATGCCGTTCATCGCCGGCGAGACGATCCACAAGCGTCTCGAGCGCGAGAGACAGCTACCGCTGCAGGACGCGCTGCGCATCGCGTATCAGGTGGCGTCGGCGCTCGACTACGCCCACAAACAGGGAATCGTTCACCGCGACATCAAGCCCGAGAACATTCTCCTGCAAAACGGCGAGGCGCTCGTCGCCGACTTCGGCATCGCGCGCGCGATCACCGAGGGAGGCGGCGCCAGGCTGACGAGCACCGGCGTCACGCTCGGCACGCCGACATACATGAGTCCCGAACAGGCGATGGCCGATCCGGGAATCGACGGACGCAGCGACATTTACAGCCTCGGCTGCGTGCTCTACGAGATGATCGCGGGGCAGCCGCCGTTTTCCGGACCGACGGCGCAATCGATCATCGCCCGCCACGCGCTCGACGAAGTGCCGTCGCTCGTGATCGTCCGAGGGACCGTGCCGGAAGAGGTGGAAGACATCGTCCTACAATCGCTCGCGAAGCTTCCCGCCGATCGATTTGCGAGCGCGGGCGACATGGCCGAGGCCCTGCGCGAGATCATGACCGGGGGCACGACGGCGGCTCGCAAGACGGGAGGCAAGCGGCGAACGACGACGCAGCGCCGCAGGGCACGTCAGGCGCAGGCCTCGTGGAAGCGATACGCGCTCATCGGCGGCATGGCCGTGCCGGTGCTCGCTGCCATCGCGTGGGCGGCGGTCCATTTCAGTCATCGGGGCGGGCAGGCCAGTCGAATCGGAACGGATTCCGATCCGAACCACATCGCGGTGCTGTACTTCGATGACCAATCCGACGGAAAACTTCGCGCACTGTCGGATGGGCTGACCGAGTCGCTCATCGACGAGCTGGGCGCGGTCAAACAGCTCAAGGTGACATCGCGAAACGGTGTCGCGCCCTACAAAGGAAAGAACGTTTCGCCCGACAGTCTTCGGAAGGCGCTCAAGGTCGGTACGATCGTGAGCGGGTCCGTCGCGCAGTCGGGTGACCGGTTGCGCGTGAAGGTTCAGCTGGTCGACGCCGTGGACGGAAATCAGCTGGCATCCAAGACGTTCGAAAAATCGCGGTCCGACCTGTTCGCGTTGCAGGACACGCTTGCCAAAGAGGTTTCGCTCGCGCTGCGAAAACAGCTCGGAAACGAGATCGACAACGTCACGGCTCGCCCGGGCACATCGAACGCGCAGGCCTGGGAAGCGCTCCAGCAAGTCAGGCAGGCGATCGCCAGCGTCGACAGCGTGGCGAGATCGGGCGGAGCTCAGCCGGCGCTCGACTACATCGCTTCGACGGACGCCGAGCTCGATCGAATCGCGGCCATGGACAAGAAGTGGGCGGCCCCAGTCGTCCTGAAAGGGATGAACGCCGTGAAGCGACTGAGTTTGTTCGCGAATGCCCAGCCGCAGCAGATTCCCAAGTGGCTCGACGAAGGATCGAAGGACGCGGAGCAGGCGCTCCAGGTCGCGCCCAACGATCCGCCAGCCCTCGAGCTGCGCGGCGACATCGGCTATTTCCGCTGGGCGTTCAACCAGACGCCGGACCCGACGAACTCGCGCAAGTTGCTCGACCAGGCGGAGGCCGACCTCCGAGCCGCCACGACGGCGACCCCGATGCAAGCCAGCGCCTGGAACGCCCTGAGCTATGTTCTCAATTCCAAGAACAAGTTCTCGGACGCGAAGCTTGCCGCGCAGCGGGCGTACGAGTCGGATCCGTATCTGAAGGACGCCGACCGGACGGTTTGGCGGCTCTTTCAGAACTCGGTGGCGATTGGGAATCGCACTGAATCGGAGAAATGGTGCGCGTTCGGCCGGCAGCGTTTCCCGACGAGCTTCCGGTTCAGCGAGTGTCGGCTCTGGGTGTACCAGTTGCCCGGAGAGAAGATCAGCGCCGACTCGGTCTGGGCCAGCTATCGAGAGTTCATCGATCGCGTGCCGGCAAGCCAGAAGCCGTATAACCAGCTCAAAGGCGGGATGTTGGTGGCCTTGGGCTTGTTGCGTGCGGGCGTGTCGCCGGACAGCGCCCGTGCGGTCGCCAACAGGTCTCGCGGCGATTCGCAGATCGATCCGTCCGCCTCGCTGCTACTGTACGAGGCGTACTTCCGCGCCCAGGTGGGCGACAAGAGCGACGCGATCCGGCTGTTGACCAAGTTCTTCGCGAGCAACCCGCCACAGCAGGCCTTCGCCAAGGACGACGATTCGTGGTGGTGGGAGCCGATCAGGAACGACGCTGCATACAAAGCGCTGGTCGGCGAGACCCGCTGACGGTCGGGGAATCCCCGGTTAGGGACCGCTCACACCGAAACCCCGCGTTGGCGCCCCCCGCGATGTCGTGCTATCGTTGCTCACACCGTGATATGAAATAGATCGAGTCACGGCGTGTTTCGATCGAGAGTTTCTTCGATCGAGTTGGTCGAGGGTTCCCAGTCCACAACCGATTTTCCCCCGCACCCCCAACGCCGGGGCCCAATCCCTCTCCCCTCAACCGCGAGGCAGTCATGCGTCGGTCGTCCGTCGCAGTTGCATCACTCGTAGTCCCGCTGGTTCTCGCTGCTTGTAGCGACAACACGACAACGTCGCCGCGGCGCGTCGTCGCGCAGGCCTCGTCACGAACGCTCCTCGCGTTGACGTGCTCGAACAGCACGTTCGCCACGATGACGCAGGACGCGAAGCTCTATTTCCCGGCGAAGGATCCCGTGTTCGACTCGATCCCGAACATGAAAAAGCTTTTCGGGACGAGCGCCGCCGCTGCCACGCCGACTGGCTTCTACCTTCTGACCCACACCGCGGCCATTCGCGATCAGGGCCAGGAGATCGGTTCCGGTGCAGCCGGCGGAAAATTCGTGCTCGACGTCGTCGGTTGCATGAGCGTGGGTCCCATCGACGACACGTTCAAGCCAGACCTGGCGCTGGCCGGCGGCGTGTTCGAGGTGGAAACCACCGGGAACGCGGCGGCTGTCGCCGAGGTTGCCTCGGCAGGTCACGCTACGGTCATCGCGAACCCGCTTTGGGGAACGGAGCCGAACGGCAACTGGGGTCGCACTGGGTTCCCAGCGTACCTGGTGTACGGCTACGCGCTCGGCGCGGACGTCACGGTCTCCGGTTTCGACATGGGGACGATCCCCCAGTCGATTAGCCGGCCTCCCTTTGTGGACCAGACTACAGCGAATCTCTTCCGGGTCGGCCTCTGCATCCCCGCGGCCAATGGGAACAAGACAGTGGCGAACCGCTTGGTTCACGACAATGCCATCGTCACCGGGCTGTTCGATCCGACCTCGAACCAAGATCAGGGCGCGAGCTTCTGCGCGGGCCATGTCGCCGCGGTCACGAATTCGACATGGCTGCAAAGGTTCGCCAGCAGCGCCTTGTCGCTGATCTCGCCCAAGTCTGCGTTCGCGATGCAGGGGTTTGATCTCGGCATCGGTGGGCTGCCCGACGGCTGGAGCCCGATTATCCCGGACGCAATTCCTGGCTCGAACGTCAGCCTCTCGTTCACCACCCAGCCCCAAAACACGTTCGCCGACACGCTGTTCACCGTGGTGGTCCACGCGAGCGACGGGACGAACTCGCTGCCGGGCGTTTCCGTCACCCTCTCCGTCGACAACAACCACGGCGTGCCGGCCGGCGCCATCATCTCCGGTGGCAACCCGACCGGAACGACCGATATCAACGGCAACGTCACGCTCACCATCGCGGTCGGCAAAGCCGGTGGATTCATTCTCGCGGCGAACGGACTATGGTCCGCCGTCGGCACACAAACGGGGCAGTCGAACCAGTTCCAGGTTCAGAACAAGTAGTCGGAATAGTCAGCTCGCGCAGACGGCCCTCGACTCGCTCGAGGGCCGTTCTGCTTTTCGGTGGGCCTAGCCGTGAAAAAGTTTGGCTAGGACCTCGACACCCTCTGCGTATCGCGGGCCCGGGCGCGCGAAGTACGCGTTCGCGTCTACCGGTTCGATGCGCGCGCCGGGAATCGCGGGAAGCTCACACGCCATGCGCTGCGCCTCGCGTATTCCAAATCCGCACGGAGCGACGATCACGATCTCCGGGCGCGTCGCACGAACGTCGTCCCACGTCATTCGCACCGAATCCCCCCCCGGCCTGCCGAGTGGGTCCTGTCCGCCCGCGATCTCGATCATCTCGGGCACCCAGTGCCCGGCGCAGAACGGCGGGTCCGCCCATTCGAGAAAGCTCACGCGCCGGCGCGGCCGCCCTTTCGTGCTCTCGCGAATCCGGTCGAGCTTCGCGTGATTGCGGTCGACGACGGCACGCGCGGCCGCCTGGCGGCCGACCACTCGGCCCACCGTCAGAATGTTCTCATCGATCTCGGCGAGCGTCCGCGGCGTGAGAAAGACCAGTTCCGGTTTCTTCGGCAGCGTGGCAAGCGCTCGCGTCAACTCGTTGCCGGACGGCGCGCACACGTGACACAGCTCCTGTGTCAGAATCACGTCCGGCGCGAGCCTGCGCAGGAGATCCTCGTCGACGACGTAGAGGCTCTCGCCCGTCTGCATGTGCCCCGCGATCGCCGAGTCGATCTCGGCCTGACTCAGACCGCCGAGCTCCAGCGCCGGCCGGCTGACGATCGGCAGCCGCTCGACGCCGGCCGGGTAGTCGCACTCGTGCGACCGTCCAAGCAACTGGTCGCCGGCGCCAATCGCGTTGACGATTTCGGTCCCGGCGGCGAGGAACGAGACGATGCGCATCACTCAAAACTAGCGCTCGGACTGGTGGCTCACGGCACCTGCACGTGCCTAGACTTGCTCTGGGGCACACTCAGCCCTCAGACTGCCCCAGCCTGTGGCGTCTGACGTCAGACGCCAGGCAACTGAGTGCGCAGGCAGTCCTCAGCCCGGTGTGCGGAGTAGTAGCCATTCTCACCACACGGAGTTCCACGCAGCTCTCTCGCCTCGCAATCTCGACGCTCAATGCTCGATGCTGGGCTCGCGGCTCGTCACCACTCGACGCGCTCCGATAGCAGGCTCAAAACTCTCTTCTGATCACTCATGCCTTCAGCAGCTTCTCCGCACCTCGCCTCACCCGACCTCAATCCGTCCTTTACGAAGGGCGTCTTTCTCGGCGAGCTTCGCGAAGATCTGGTCTTTCCGTTCCCAGAACTGACCACTGACGAACACGAATCGCTGACCGCGATTCTCGACTCGTTCAGGTCGTACGCTTCCGAGCGTATCGACTCGGCGCGCTTCGACCACGAAGGTCAGTTCCCCGATGGCGTGCGCCAAGGATTGCACGAGCTCGGCCTCATGGGGCTCAGCATTCCCGAGGAGTACGGCGGATTCGGCGCACCGGCGCGCGTGTACAATCGCGTGTTCGCCGAGCTCGGTGGGACCGACCCCGCGCTGTGCGTCTACTTCGGCGCGCACCAGTCGATCGGCTGCAAGGGGATCGTGCTCTTCGGCACCGAAGAACAAAAGCAGCGCTACCTGCCGCGATGCGCGAGCGGTGAGTTGGTCGCGGCGTTTTGTCTCACGGAGCCCGGCTCCGGTTCCGACGCGCAGGCGATGAAGACGAAGGCCGTCCTGAGCGACGACGGCACGCAGTATTTGCTGAGCGGCACGAAGATCTGGATCTCGAACGCCGGCTACGCCGACCTGCTCACCGTGTTCGCCAAGGTCGCCACCGAGGTGGACGGGAAGCGCAAAGAGCGCGTCACCGCCTTCATCGTCGACGCGCACGCGCCCGGCGTTTCACTGGGCAAGCGTGAGGAGAAGATGGGCATCAAGGCCTCCGACACGCGCGCGATCTTCTTCGACAAGGTCAAGGTTCCGGTCGGCGACCGGCTCGGCGCCGTGGGCCACGGCTTTCACATCGCGCTCGAGGTTCTCAACTCCGGGCGTCTCGGGTTGGCGTCGGCGTCGGCGCGCGGGACGCGTCACGTGATGCGGCTCGCGCTCGCGTACGCGAAGCAGCGCGAGCAGTTCGGAAAGCCGATCGGATCGTTCGAGATGGTGCAGCGCAAGATCGCCCTGGCCGCCGTGGACTGTTACGCGTTGGACTCGGCGGCGATGGTCGCCGCCGGCATGGTCGACCGCGGCGGCGTGGACTTTTCGCTCGAGACCGCGGCCGCAAAAGTCTTCGGGTCGGAGCTGGCGTTCCGCACGGCGAACGACGCGCTGCAGATCGCCGGCGGCATCGGCTACTCGAAGGAGTATCCATACGAGCAGGCGGTGCGGGATTCTCGTATCAATCTCATATTCGAGGGCACTAACGAGATCCTGAGAGCGTTGATCGCGCTCATGGGAATGCAGGAACCAGCCGAGCGCCTCAAGTCGCTCGGTCAGGCGTTCAAGGATCCGATCCATTCGCTGGGCGCCATCGGCCATTATCTCAAGGGACGCGCCAAACGAACGATCACCAAGCCCCACTTCTCGCGCGTGCACGAGTCGCTCGAGCGCGAGGCGGAGCTCGTGTCGACGCTGATCCAAAACCTCGCGCTGAGCGTCGAAGGCGCGGTCATGAAGTACGGCAAGAAGATTCTCGAGATGCAGTTCCTTCAGGAACGCATGGCGAATGCGGCGATCGACATCTTCCTTGCCACGGCCGTGCTGTCGAGGACCACCTGGGAGATCGCGCGCGCCGAGCGCGAAGGGTCCTCCGCCGAAGCTCACGTCGACATCGCGCGCATCTTCGTGCCGATGGCGTATCGGCGCGCGCGCCGCTCCATTCGAGGGCTGAGCCGAAATCAGGACGACCGGCTCAAAGCACTGGCCGAGCGCTCGCTCGAAACCGGAGAGCTGGGACCCGAGGCGCCTGCCGACGAAAGGTGAAGGCGCCTCGAGCGAGGCCGGTTAGCTCAGCCCTTTCCGTTCACGACGGTGCGCATCCACGGATGGATGCAGCACTGATAGAGCGTCGTTCCCGGCTGAACCACATCGTCCGCGTCAGTGCCGCCCGGCAGAATGACGTTGTTCTCCGCCAGACACTCCGGAGTCGGCGTGAGATGCAACACGGCGTTGATCTCGGGGACGAACCCACCGCCAAACTTTGCGACCTTCGTGAACGTGTGGGCTTCTCCGCCTCTGTTTACCGCCAGAAGTGTGAGGCCCACCTTCGCGTCCATCTGCGATGGCGCGTTGTGCCACGCGCCCGCGAATCCCTGGGCGGCCAACTGACCGAACAAGTCGCCGAAGGAAACACCGCCGTTTCGCGTGCACAGAATGCCCATGGCGGTGAAGCTCGGTCCGTCGCACGCGTCCATCATGCTCACCGTGCGATCGGTGGTGCCGCCTTTGTCGAGGCTCGCGACCAATCCATTCGAAGTCACGAGCGGCTCGGTCACGACCGCGCGATCTGAACAAGCTGCCGCGGCAAGGAGAACAAGCGATGCACCTGCGAGATGAGCGATCTTCATGCGACCTCCGAACTTGGTGGCGCGTACTTTCGCGAACGGGACGGAGTTTCCGCCCGGTCCGAGAGACTGGCCCGCACGGTCATGGTTGTCAAACAGCGACCGTGCAACATCCTGCAGGAGGTCGAGGACATGGGCGTCCTCCGCCGAACCCCACGTCGACATCGCGCACCGGGCACTGGGGACCCGAGGCGCCTGCCGACGAAAGGTGAAAGCGCCTCGGAGTAGCGCTGGCTAGCTCAGCCCTTTCCGTTTACGACGGTCCGCATCCATGGATGGATGCAGCATTGGTAGAGCGACGTTCCCGAGCCCACGACATCTTCGTCGTACGTCCCGCCCGGTGGGATGAAGTCGTCGTCGTGCCCCGGCGTAAGGAGGGCGAGACATTCGGCGGCCGGTACGGGATTGTTCGAGAGCGCGTTGAGGGGCGGAACGATGCCGCCGCCAAAATGCGCCACATGGGTGAACGTGTGTACTTCGCCGCCCTTGTTCACCGCGAACAACGTCAGCCCAACCTTGGCGTCCATCTGCGACGGCGCAAAGTGCCAGGCCCCCGCGGATTGATTCGCCGTGAGTTGCGCGATCAGTTGGTCGAACGTCACGCCGCCATTTCGTGTGCACAGAACCGGAGGATTCTGCGCGGCGAAGCTCGGACCGTCGCACGCATCCAGGATGTTCACGGTGCGGTCCGTCGCGCCGCCTTTGTCGAAGCTCGCGGCGGATAACGTTGCGCGGATCGACGGTTCTGTACCGACCGCGCGATCCGAACAGGCTGTCGCGGCAGCGAGCAGCAGGGATGTACCAGCGAGATACGTGAACTTCATTTGCGACCTCCGCGGCGGTTGAAATTCATGAAGTGTCAGCGGATCACGAAGCCGCTCTTGCCCTCCTCGGTTCCTCAAACCGCGACCGTGTAACATTTTGAGCCACCAGGGAGCGCAAGGGCGAGCCAAGTCGCGCCTGCCGGCGCCCCGGGGTAGCTTGCGGGCTTCATCGCCACCAACGGTCCAGGGGCCGCGGAAATGGGGAAGTTGGTCGTCCTGATGTTCACGGCCTTCGTCGACATGGTCGGGTCGACCATGATCCTTCCCCTGATCCCGTTCTACGCCACCCGAATGGGCGCGAACGGCGCGATGCTCGGCGTCATCCTGGCGTCCTTCGCCGTTGCCCAGCTCGTCAGTGCGCCGGGGTGGGGGCGCTTTTCCGACTACTACGGCCGTCGCCCGGCGATTCTGGTTGGATTGATCGTTTCGAGCGTTGCCTACGTGGTATTTGCCTTCACCGACACGCTGCCGCTTCTCCTCATTTCGCGCTTCGTGCAAGGCGTCGGCGGCGGCACGGTGGGCGTGCTCCAGGCGTATGTCGCGGATTCCATGCGCGAGAGCGACCGCGCGAAGAGTCTTGGTTGGCTCAGCGCGGCAACGAGCCTGGGCGTCGTCGTCGGCCCGGCGTTCGGGTCGTTCCTCACCGTGTTGTGGGGGCGTCGTGCGCCGGGACTCGGCGCCGCGATACTCTGCCTCGCGATCAGCGCGTTCGCCTCGCGATACCTGCGTGAGTCGAGCGAGCGAATGACGGTCGAACGGAGGGTGCGTCCACGATCGCACGCCACTCGCGCCGCGCTGATCCAGGTCGTGAACCACCCGACCGAGCCGGCGGCGCGCCTGATCCTCATCTACGCGGTCGCGATGGGCGGCTTCTATGGTACGAGCCAGTTCTTGCCGCTCGTGTTGGCGAACCGGTTCCACGTCACCGAGAAGAACGTCGGCTACTTCTTCATGTACTTTGGGTTGATGGGCGTGATCATTCGCGCGATGCTGCTCGGTCCGGTCGTGCGACGCCTGGGCGAACCGCGTGTCGCACGACTCGGAATCGTGTTCCTCGCAGCCGGACTGTGTCTCATGGCGCTGGCCGAGTCCTGGCCTACGCTGTTCGGGTCGTTCACACTCATGCCGTTCGGCACGGCGTTCCTGTTTCCGTGCGTCACCGCGCTCTTGTCGGTCGCGGTGCCGGCAAAGGAGCGCGGTCTGCAGATGGGCGTGCAGCAGACGTATGGCGGGATCGCCCGCGTCGTGTTTCCGCTCGCCGCCGGACTCCTCGTGGATCGGTTCGGGACGGGGGTACCGTTCCTGCTAGCAGGGCTCGTCGTGCTAGCGACGCTCGGGCTGTCCCGTTCCCTGTACGAGCGCACGGTCTTGAGTGCCGCCGATTGACGCCCGCCGGGCTCGGGGCTCTGTGACGGCCATCGAAACCGAACTGTCATTTGCAGGCGGCCGGTCCGTCGCCGTTCTTAACCAACCCGACAACTATTGATGGCTCAGGCCAGCCCGCCGATTCGGCACCACTTCACGGTCGACGTCGAGGAGTACTTCCAGGTCTCGGCGTTCGAACCGCATGTGTCGCGCGCCCGCTGGGACGATCTGCCCAGTCGGGTCGAACTCGGCGTTCGCAGCATCCTCGATCTGCTCGCCGAGCACGATGCTCGCGGGACGTTCTTCATCCTGTCGTGGGTGGCGGAGCGACAGCGGGCTCTGGTCCGCGAGATCGCCAAGCATGGCCACGAGATCGCGTCGCACGGCACGGATCACCGCCGGGTCACTGAGCTGACCCCCGAACAGTTCCGCGAGTCGGTTCGCACGTCGAAGCGGGTTCTCGAGGACATCACGCGCCAGCCCGTCTTCGGCTACCGAGCGCCGAGCTTTTCGATCACGCGCGATCGCGAGTGGGCGCTGGACGTCCTCGCCGAAGAGGGGTATCGCTACGACTCGAGTCTCTTTCCCGTGAAGCGAAAGGGCTACGGATTCGAGGGAGGACAGCGCGACCCGCACGTCTTGCGGCGCGCGAGTGGAACGCTCAGAGAAATTCCTCCGGCGACGGTGGAGCTGGGCGGGCGCGTGCTGCCCGCGGGCGGCGGCGCCTACTTCCGCATTTTGCCGTACTCGCTCGTGACGTCGGCGTTGCGCGGCGCCGAGCGGCGCGGAGCGCCGGGAACGTTCTACATCCACCCGTGGGAAGTCGATCCGGAACAGCCTCGGTTCTCCGTTCCCGTCGTGACACGGCTGCGCCACTACGGCGGTCTCCGTCGGACGACGCGGCGTCTTCGTCGCCTACTCTCGACGTTTCGATTCGGCTCGATCGCCGAGAGTTTCGGCGCCGGGTCGGTGTCGACGCGCGACGGCCGTTGGCCCGAAGAAGCGGGACGACGCGGTGAGGGTGTGCCACAGTGAGTGAAGTCTCGAGTCGCGACGCGGTACGCTCGCTCCGGGTGGTCGAGACCGACGACGCCGCGGCTTGGGACGCGTTCGTCGAGACACAGCCCGGAAGCACGATGTGTCACCGCTCCGGCTGGCGCGACGTTCTTTCCGACGTCCTTGGCCACGAGACCTCGCTCCTCGCGGCGGTTGACGAAGGCGGCAACTGGCGGGGCGTGCTGCCGCTGGTGCGGGTGCGCAGCGTTCTCGGACACTACCTCGTCTCGATCCCGTTCATGAACGACGGTGGCCCGCTGGGGACCGACGACGCGAAGGCGGCGCTCGTCGAGTACGCGGTCGCGGACGCGAAACGGACGCGGGTCAAACTGCTCGAGCTTCGCTCGCGCGATCCGGTTCCCGGCCCGGTGACTCCATCCGAGCGAAAAGTTGCGGTCCATCTCGCGCTTCCGGATACGGTCGAGGCGCTTTGGGCGGCGACGTTCAAGGCGAAGCTGCGCAGCCAAATTCGGCGACCGACGAAAGAGGGAATGATCGCTCGCAACGGGGTGGACCAGCTCGACGCCTTCTACTCGGTCTTCTCCCGCAACATGCGCGACCTCGGCACCCCGGTATTGCCTCGATCGTTCTTTACGAGGCTGCGGGCGGTATTTGGCGACTCCGTTTCGTTCACCGCTGTGTATGACGCGGGTGGTCTTGCCGCGGCGGCGGCGTGCTGCCTGACGTGGAAAGACGAAGTGGAGGTGACGTGGGCGTCGTCGCTCCGCGAGTTGAATCATCTCTCGCCCAACATGTTGCTCTACGCGAATCTGATGGAGCAGGCGATCGGACGCGGCTTGCGCACGTTCAACTTCGGCCGATCGACGCCGGAAAGCCCGACGCATCGATTCAAGTTGCAATGGGGCGGGCAAGACCGTCCGCTCGCGTGGCCGTCGTGGTCGCCCGGAGGCGCGGCGAGCACGCCGTCGCCCGACCGGGCCGCGTTTCGAGTCGCGACGGCGGTGTGGCGGCGATTGCCCATGCCCGTGGCCAACCGAGTCGGGCCGCTTCTCTCGCGGCACCTTCCATAATTTTGGAGTCACGCATGGACGTCACCGTTGGCATCTGCACGTGGAATCGCGCCAAGTTGCTCGACGCGACGCTGGCGCAGATGTGCAACCTGCGGATTCCGAGCGGGATCTCGTGGGAGTTGTTGGTCGTCGACAACAACTGCACCGATGACACTCCCGCTGTGGTTGAGCGGTACGCGGGGCGCCTGCCGATTCGTCGATTGGTCGAAAAGCAGCAGGGCACATCGTACGCGAAGAACTGTGTCCTGAGAAACGCGGCGGCCGACCTGTTGCTATGGACCGACGACGACGTTCTCGTAGATGAGGACTGGTTCGCCGCGTACGTGCGCGCGGCCGAGCGCTGGCCGAACGCAGGGTACTTCGGAGGACTCATCAAACCCTGGTTCGAGCACGACCCGCCGTCCTGGTTTCAGGCAAACGAGAATGCGCTTGCGCCCGCGATGGCGCTGCGCGATCTCGGTCCGGAAGAGCGACAACTCGGAGCCGACGAGCCGCCGTTCGGCGCCAACATGGCCTTCCGACGGGCCGCATTTTCGTCGCGCGATTACGATACCAAACTTGGCCCGCACGGAAACGATCAGATTCGCGGCGAGGAAACGACGTACTGCAGAGCCCTCGCCGCCGACGGATTCCAGGGCGTCTGGGTTCCCTCAGCAAAGGTGCGTCACTACGTGGTCGCGCATCGATTGACCCTGCGCTTCGTGCGTGAGTATTGGGTCGGTCTCGGACGAACGCAGGTTCGCGTCGAGAACGGGACCGCGGCCGGCGCGACCCCGCGATGGGTCTACCGTGCCGTCGTCATGTCGCACCTTCGCTATGCCTGGCAGCGCGCGATTCGCCACCCGGGATGGTTGGGCAGCTTGATGGAAGCGTCGAGAGTGCGAGGGGTGTTGATGGAGCATCGAAACAGCCGGAAAGCCTCCGAGGCGTGAGTCGGCAGGCGAAGAAGGGTGAACGGCGATGCATCTGAGACATCAGCTCTCCGTCTATTCGCCGGTCCCGATTGCGGCCCTCGCGGCTGCCGCGGCAGCCACGCTCGGCGGTCGTCGCGATTCTGTTGAACAGCTCGATGCCCTGCTGCGCCGCGAGTATTCGGCGGACGAAGTGCTCCTCTGCGGTAGCGGAACGCAAGCGCTTCAGGTCGCGATCGAATGCGCGCGCGACGACCTCGGTCGGCAAGCGGCCGTCGCGCTGCCGGCTTTCAGCTGCTTCGACGTTGCGTCGGCGGCGGTTGGTGCCGGCGGCCCCGTGATGCTGTACGACCTCGACCCGCTTTCGCTCTCGCCTGACCTGGAGTCCCTGGCGCGGGTGCTCGCTGCCGGCGCGCGCGTTGTCGTCATCGCGCCGCTGTACGGAATTCCCGTCGACTGGGATGCGATCGAGGACGTCGCCTCGACGCAGGGGGCGACTCTCATCGAGGACGCGGCGCAGGGGCACGGAGCGACGCATCGCCGCAGGCCGCTGGGCTCACTCGGCGACATCGGCACATTGAGCTTCGGACGCGGTAAGGGCTGGACGGGTGGTGCCGGCGGGGCGGTTCTGTTTCGTCGTGGACGACGTTCGTCGCGGACGCTGCGCACGGCCGCGAGCATGGCGAGTCTCAAGGCCGCAACTGTTCTCGCAGCCCAATGGGGGTTGGGAAGGCCGTCACTGTATGGCCTCCCGCAAAGTGCGCCAGGCCTTGAGCTAGGCGAGACCGTTTACCACCCGCCGAGGGAGATCAGGGCCATTGCGCGCGCGTCCGCCGCGGCGTTGCTCGCCGGGCGAGCCATGTCCTCGGGCGAAGCGGACCGGCGCCGCGAAAATGCGCGTAAGCTTCGCGCCCAAATCGCCGATCAACCCGCATTGCGCGAGATCGCATCGTCTGCCGCCGGTTCGAGTGCGGGGTACCTCCGCTTTCCGGTTCTGGCGGCCCAGGGACTTCGCGGCTTCGCGAGCGCCATCGGGGGAGAGGACGCCGTACGTCGGCTCGGTGTCGCTGCCAGCTATCCAAAGGAGCTGGGCGAGCTGCCTGCGCTGGCGCGGCTGGTGGTTGGGGAATCAAGGATGCCTGGCGCGGCCCAATTGGTGCACCAGCTCGTGACTCTTCCGGTGCACTCGCTGGGGTCCAGCCGAGACTTGGGCCGGCTGGTCGAAAGCATCGTGTCCTACGGAGGGCGGCCCGCGTGACTCGCGTTACGGCGAGCGCGTCTTGGCTCTGCGGCCTCGTGGAGTCCCCCAGTGGGCGCGCCGGCCGCGCAACTTCAAGCTAGCCAATGGCATGGCGGAGGATCGCTCGTGAGTCTGCCGAACAAGACAGAGCAGGGCTGCGCCCACGGTCCGCGGCTAGATTGACGTGGGCATGGTGAATTCGAGAGGCGCATGACGGCCACGACACCCCTGGGCGCCGGTAGAGCGGCGACGCCTACGCCGAGGGCCCCCCGACCGTCGATCGTTCAAATCGTCGGCGAGATCTGGGAATCCCGCGACCTCGTCGTACAGTTCGTCCTTCGAGATCTCACGCTGCGCTATACGCAGGCCGTGATGGGGTTCGCGTGGGCGCTCCTCATGCCGATCCTCATCGTCGGCGCCGGCATGATGTTTCGGGTCGTCCTGGCGACGCTCGCGAACTCGCCGCTCGAGGGGTCGAGCATCGCGTCGCTGGCGGCGAAGGCGCTCCCCTGGGCGTTCTTTTCCGGCGCGCTCTCGCAGGCCACGTCGAGCGTCATCGGCAACTCGAATCTCATCAGCAAAGTCTATTTCCCGCGCGAGGTGTTGCCGCTGTCCACGGTGATCGCCCAGAGCCCGGATCTGGTTGTCGGACTCGTCGTGGTCGCGTCGGTGATGCCCTTCATCGACAAGACCGGTCTTTCCTGGTCGGGTCTGTGGGTGATCGCGGTGCTGCTGCTGCTGATGCTCTTTACGGTGGGGTGCGCGTTGTTCCTCAGCTGCGCGAACCTGTTCTTTCGCGACGTCAAGTACATCGTGCAAGTGCTGCTCAACTTCGGCGTGTTCGCCACGCCGGTTTTCTTCGAGCCGCAGATGCTCGGTCCGAAAGGCGCATCGATCATGATGGTGCTCCCGTTGTCGCCGTTCATCCAGGCGATGGATGTTGCTCTGGTGCACGGTCACAGCCTTGCCGAGACCATCGTGGTGGCTTCTCGCAAAGGCGACGTCGTGGTTTGGGCGCCGTGGATGCTCGCCTACGCGGCCGGGTGGAGCCTGTTCCTGATAATCACCGGCATCTACGTGTTCCGGTCGGGTTCGAGCCGCTTCGCGGAGATGGCGTGACGACGAAACAGCCGTCGCTCGTTTTCGAGGGAGTCTGGAAGCGATTTCGGAAGGGTCAGCTTCACGACTCTCTGCGCGATCTCATCCCCGCAACCTTCCGCCGCATGACGGGCCGCGAGCCGAAACGGCCCGCCGATGACCGCTACTTCTGGGCGGTGCGCGATCTGTCGTTCGACGTGAAGCCGGGCGACGTGCTGGGCATCATCGGCGGCAACGGCGCTGGAAAATCGACGACGCTCAAGATTCTCAACCGCATCATGGAACCGAGCGCCGGCATCGTGAAGGTGAACGGGACGATCGGCGCGTTGATCGAAGTGTCCGCGGGCTTTCACCCCGACCTGACGGGCCGGCAGAACATCTTTCTGCAAGGCGCGATCATGGGGATGCGCAAGGCCGAGGTCATGCGCAAGTTCGACGAGATCGTCGACTTTTCGGGAATTCCGGAGTTCATCGACACGCCCGTCAAGCGATACTCGAGCGGCATGAACGCGCGACTCGGTTTTGCCATCGCGGCCCATCTCGAGCCCGACATCCTCATCATCGATGAAGTGCTCTCGGTGGGCGACGCACGCTTTCAACAAAAGGCGTTCGCGCGCATCAAACAGATGGCGAGCGCCGGCGCGCCGGTCGTTCTCGTTTCCCATCAGCTCGATCGGATTTCGGAGCTGTGCACCAAAGCGATCCTCCTCGAGCGCGGTGAGGTTCGTGCGACGGGTTCGCCGCTCAACTGCATCAACGCGTACCTGCACGGCATGTCGGGCCGCGGCCAAGGGACCGGCGAACCGAGCGTCGAATTCCAGCGTGTCCTGGCTTCCGACGGCCAGGTCGTGCGATCCGGCGAGGAGGTCACGATCACGGTGGCCGGCACGGCTTCGCTCGACAACCCGCCGCCTGGTTGGGTGCCCGCCCTCTGCGTCGTGGATCAACGCACGGGACGGAACGTTCACTCGATTTCCGGGCTGCAGCGCGACATTCCGCTGCCGGTCGAAGGAGAATTCGAGTACGAAATCGTGCTGCAGATGAACGTTCCTCCGGGGACGTATCACGTCATGCCGTTCGTGTGGGATTCGTTGAAGCGTCAGGACATCATGACGGGGCCGCGGCTGCAAATCGAAGTGCTGGAGCGGTCGCCCTTTTACGGTGATGTTCAAATGAACTCGCGATGGCGCGCTATCAAACTGGGTGCGCGGACCAGCGTTTCGCCCGACACCAAGCGACAGACGGCGTAGCTTCGATCGATCTCACGTCCTCCCACCCGTCGCCATGGACACTCGCGGAATAATCCTCGCCGGTGGGTCCGGAACGCGGCTGTATCCCGTCACGCGCTCGGTGAGCAAGCAACTGCTCCCCGTGTACGACAAGCCGATGATCTACTATCCGCTGTCGACGCTGATGCTGGCGGGGGTTCGCACGCTGTTGATCATCACGACGCCGCGAGACCGGCAGGCGTTCGAGGATCTCTTGGGATCGGGGTGCGAGTGGGGGCTCGAGATCTCGTACGCCGTTCAGGACAAGCCGAACGGACTTGCGGAAGCGTTCATCATCGGCCGCGATTTCGTCGGCGGTCACCCATCCGCGCTCATACTCGGCGACAATCTGTTCTACGGGCACGAGCTCGCGACCGCGGTCCAGACGGCGGCCAAGCGCGAACGAGGCGCGACCGTCTTCGCGTATCGCGTGTCGAATCCGCAGGCGTACGGCGTCGTCGAGTTCGACGCGGCGGGACGGGCCATATCGATCGAGGAGAAGCCCAAGACACCGCGGTCGAATTTCGCCGTGACCGGGCTGTACTTCTACGATCGACGAGTCGTCGACATCGCCGCCAACTTGAAGCCGTCGCCGCGCGGAGAGCTCGAGATCACGGACGTCAATCGCGCCTACCTGGAAGCGAGTGACCTGCACGTCGAGATTCTGGGTCGGGGCAGCGCATGGCTCGACACGGGAACGCACGACTCTCTCGTTCAGGCGACGCATTTCGTGCAGACCGTCGAACAGCGTCAAGGACTCAAGATCGCCGCTCCGGAAGAGGTGGCGTTTCGCATGGGATACATCGATCGCACGAAGCTGCTGGAGCTCGCCGACGCGCTGGGCAAGAGCGACTACGGCGGATACCTCCGGGCGATCGCCGACGAGGTTCCGAGTCCGTGATTGTGGAACGCACCGAGCTGCGCGACGTCGCCGTCGTTCGTGCTCCGGTGCACGCCGACACGCGCGGGTTCTTCACCGAGACGTTTCATGCGGACCGATTCGCGTCGATCGGGCTGCCGACGTCGTTCGCGCAAGACAACCACAGCCGCTCGCACAGAAACGTTCTGCGCGGGCTTCATTTCCAGCTCGAGCAGCCGCAGGGGAAGCTCGTCCGCGCCGTCACCGGAAGAATCTTTGACGTCGCGGTGGATCTCCGCCGCTCGTCGCCGGACTTCGGGCGGTGGGTCGGTGTGACGCTCGAAGCGGGCGACGGCCGGCAACTCTGGATTCCTCCCGGATTCGGGCACGGATTTCTGGTATTGAGCGACGTCGCCGACGTGACGTACAAGTGCACGACGGTCTATCACGCGCCGTCGAACCGTGCGATTCGTTGGAACGACCCTGAGATCGGAATTCGTTGGCCGTTGCCCCACGGCGTCGAGCCGACGCTGTCCGACGCTGACGCCGGGGCGTGCGCGTTTTCGTCGCAGGCCTGGTTCGAATGACCAGGCGTGTGCTGATCTTTGGGGCGGCGGGCCAAGTCGGATTGGAGCTGTTGGGGATGGCGCCCAGCGACGCTCGAATCATCGCGCTCGACGTGGGCGACGTCGACGTTCGCGATCGCGACGCGGTCCTGCGCGTCACACGCGAGGTGCGTCCCGACGCGGTGATCAACTGCGCCGGGTATACGAACGTCGACGGCGCCGAATCGGCGGCCGACGACGCGATGGCGGTGAACGGCGTCGCGCCCGGCGTCATGGCCGAAGCGAGCGCGGAGATGGGCGCCCGTTTTTTGCACATCTCGACCGACTACGTGTTCGATGGACGCGCTCACGAGCCATACGCAGTCGGCGCGCTCGCGGGTGCCATCAGCGTCTACGGCTCGACGAAGTTGGAAGGCGAACGTCGTGCGTTGGCCACGGCGGGGAATGCGGTGGTCGTTCGCACTGCGTGGGTTCACTCGGCTGTCGGCACGAACTTCGTGAAAACCGCCGTGCGTTTTCTCGGTGCAGGAAAGGCCATGCGTGTCGTGGACGACCAGATCGGCACGCCGACACGCGCGCGACACCTCGCGCGGGCGCTCTGGTGTCTCGCCGGCAACGCCGCGACCGGCTTGCTTCACTTCACTGACGCCGGCGTCGCGTCGTGGTACGACGTCGCCGTCGCCGTCATGGAGACGCTCGCGTCGGAGGGTCGTCTTCCAACCGGAGCTGGCGTCGAACCAATCCGCAGCAGCGAGCGTCCCTCGGTGGCCAAGCGTCCCGCGTATTCGGTGCTCGACAAACACGACTCGTGGCGTACCATCGGATTCTTGCCGCCCCATTGGCGCGTCGGTGTCGCCGCGTCTACACGTGAGCTCATGAATGCGTAGGCTCCTCGTGACCGGCGGCGCCGGATTCATCGGTGGGAACTTCGTCCGCTATTGGCTGCGTGAGCACGCGAGTGATCGCGTGGTCGTCTTCGACGCCCTGACCTACGCCGGCAACCTCGCCACGCTCGCCGGCCTCGACGCAGATCCACGCTTTGCGTTCGTCCGGGGCGACATCGCCGAGCCGGAAGCCGTCGCGCGTGCATTGGCCGATCACGAGATCGACACCATCGTGCATTTCGCGGCGGAGTCGCACGTCGACCGGTCGATCGTCGAGCCGGGGGCGTTCGTGCGAACGAACGTCGTCGGCACGCAGGTGCTGCTCGACGCCGCGCGCGCGGCGTGGCGCACGAATTCGGCGTGGCGCCCCGGCGTACGCTTTCACCACGTGTCGACCGACGAGGTCTACGGCTCGCTCGGGCCGCAGGACGCCGCATTCACCGAGCGCACGCCGTACTCGCCGAACTCGCCGTACGCGGCGAGCAAAGCCGCATCGGACCATCTCGTGCGCGCCTACCAGCATACCTACGCGCTCCCCGCGACGATCAGCAACTGCTCGAACAACTACGGGCCATATCAGTTTCCCGAAAAGCTCATCCCGTTGATGATCGTCAACGCGCTCCGCGCGATGCAGCTGCCAGTGTACGGCGACGGCAAGCAGGTGCGCGACTGGCTTTTCGTCGAAGATCATTGCGTGGCCATCGACCGGATTCTCGGCGCCGATGTCGCGGGCAGGACGTTCAACGTGGGCGGCCGCGCCGAACATGAGAATGTTCACATCGTGCGACAGCTTTGCGCCTTGGTCGACGAGCGTATCGGCGCCGACCGCGCACTTCAAGAGCGTTTCTCCGAATGCCCGGCGGCGCGTCGCGCAAGCTGTGCCGAGTTGATCGCCCACGTGCGCGATCGTCCCGGGCACGATCGGCGGTACGCGATCGATCCGAGCTTCATCGCGTCGACGCTTCGCTTCGAGCCGCGCGAAACGCTGCACACGGGTCTCGCCCGCACGGTGGACTGGTACCTGACGAACGAAGCGTGGTGGAGCGCAGTGATGGACGGCAGCTATCGCCAGTGGATCGATCGGCAATACGGCAACTCATCGGTGGGACCGGGCGCCGTCACGATCGGCGAATCCCGCGGAATTCCCGTCCGGGAGTGATCGCGGATGCCCGCGACGCCGTCTCTCAAGCGATTCATTCCGTTTCGCGCGCGTCTCTTCGAGGCGCGGGAAGCTCTGCGGCGGTTTGCGGCGATTCGGCGGGCTCGCGGGGAAGCGCGATCGGTGATTCAGCAAGTCCGTCGCCTCCGTGAACGCGAGCCGTCGCGGCCGATCTGCGGCATCCTGCTCGCCGAACACATGGGCGACATCATCGCGTGCGAACCGGTGGTCGCCTGGGCGCGCCAGCGCCACACGGGCGCTCGAATCGTCTGGATCGTGAAGCCGGCGTACGCCGAGCTCGTGACGACCCATCCCGGCATCGACCAGGTGTTCACCATTCGATCTCTCGCTTCGCTCACGCCCATCATTCAGTCCGCCGTGTTCGACCAGACGATCGATCTGCACGTGAACAATCGGCCGACGGGAATCGACGGCGTGCGGCATCTCAAGACGTGGGGTGATCCGACGATCGATACGCGAACTTACGTCCGCGAACGAAGCCTCATCGGAGCGTTCTCGAAAGCGGCCGGCATCGAGGAGTTGTCCGGAGAGGCGACGATCCATCTGCCACCGTCGGTGCGCGAGAGCGTCGATCGCCTCCATCTACCGAGTCGGTTCGTGGCGATTCACGCCGCCTCGAATGACCCGGACCGCGATTGGATGGCCTCCGCCTGGACGGACCTCGTCGGTTACATCGAAAGCTGCGGCGTCAGCGTCGTCGAGGTGGGCCTCGACGCCAAACTCCCGCCGGGACGATTTGTCTCATCGTTGTGCGGTCGCCTGACGTTGTTGCAGACCGCCGACGTGATTCGGCGTGCGGGATTCTTCATTGGCATCGACAGCGGTCCAGCTCACATGGCGAACGCGTGGCACACGCCTTCGCTCATTCTGTTGAGTCGTTTCAAGGGTCACGACTGGCGTCCGTACGAAGGCTTCTTCGTCCAGCGGACGGAAAGAGTGCTCCTCCGCCATCCGGGGCCCCTGGCGACACTCACCGCTTCCCAGGTGATCGAGCGACTGCGGGCCGACGAAGACTGGCTCCGTCTCGCCGGCGCCGGGATCTCCGCGCACACCGTCGAATGAAACAACTTCTCCGCATCGTCTTCGGCACCAACGTGGCCTCGCTGCCCTATTTGCTGCGCGGCAAGCCGGATCGTTTCGCCCAGGCGGCCCTGCGCGCGTTTCGGGGAGCGCGAGACGAGCCGTACTCTTCGCCGCTCGACATTCCGACGATTCGACTGGCCGAGATCCTCGCCGGCCGTCGGCCGCGAATCACCCTTCCGATCTCGGAGTACGAAGACGGGATGCTGCCGACCAACGAGCTGCTCACGTTGTTGGGCATTCTCGTCGCGGAAGAACCGAAGGAGGTCCTCGAGATCGGGACGTTCATGGGATACACCGCGCGGCAGATGGCCGAGACGCTTCCGACGGCGACGATCAACACGGTCGACCTTCCGGACGGCTTCGGTCCGGAGGGCGCGGAGGCAAGTCTGCCGAAAGACGATTGGCACTTGATCGCGAGCCGAGTGGTGGGCCGTGAGTTTCTGGACTCTCCGGTTGCCGCGCGCATTTGCCAGCATCGCGCCGACACGGCGACGTGGGATTTTCGCGAGGCGGGCCATCCGACCTTCTTCTTCATCGACGGCTCGCACACGTACGAGCACGCGAAGCACGACTCGGAGCAGTGCTACGCGCTCTGCGGCGGCAATGGAGTCTTTCTCTGGCACGACTGCGACCCGACGCACCCCGGCGTATTGCGGGCCCTCGGCGAGTGGAGAGCGATGGGGCGCGACGTGAAACGAATTGCCGGGACGACGCTGGCTTATTGGAAGGCTTCGTCGCCGGTTCGCTGACGACACGAACTTTCGATCCGGTCAAAACGAAACGGCCCCGATCCGGAGATCGGGGCCGTTCGCATTCATCCAGCGAAGACGATTAGCAGAGCGGACCTTCGAGGCTGTTGTCTGCCTCGAGGACGCCGGCGAGGTTGAGGATCGTCTGTCTGTCGCCCGACGCCAAGGCCGTGTTGACCATGCTGATGACGTTGGCAACGCTGAGCGGGTAATTCATGCCAGGGGTAGCCGCATTGAGCAGGGCCGCGACGGCCTGCTTCATCAGGAGGTTCTTGGCATCCTGAACCGACGGGCCGCCCTTGAACGACAGCGCGTCGAGCATGGTCGTGGTCTGGTTGCCCGTACCGACGAAGCCGGCGCCACCGAGCGTCGTGACGCCCGGGACGTACGGACTCGGCCAGTCGTTTTCCTGCGGGCCCAACCCGGTGTGCGTCTTCCAGAAGCCGAGCGTGCAGCCACCCGGAATGGCGATCACGGAAGGCGTGACCGATAGGATGTAATCCTGGTAGTCCGAGTCTCTGTTCGTCGGGTTGTTGATCGGGTCGTTGCCGGCCCACAACGGCGAGAGCGCGTTGTCCTCGAGACCGACCTCGAGCTTCTTACCGTCGGAGCTGATGAACAGCGAGAACTGCTGGAACGGCGCGCCCGTGTAGCTGCCCGTGGCGTCGGAGCAGGCGCTCTGCGCAGCGCAGCTGCCCGTCGCATTCAGCGACGTGTTCTTCACATAGAAGCCCCAGTTGGCACCCTTCTCGGCACCGGGGAGCAGGTTCGTGTTGAACGTGATCGTATTGTTGACCGTCTTCGTTCCCCACGCCGGCACTGGGTGGAAGGTGTACGTGGTGCCGACCTTGGTGAAGACGCCGACTTCGCTGGTGCCGCCGGCGTACGTGCCGACGAGCTTGACGTCGTACGTGTACTGACCGCTGAACAGGAACGACGAGCCGTCCTGGCCGCCGCCGATACCGCCGTTGTCACCCCAATAGTTGCCGCCGGTGAAACCTCCCCGGTTGGCGAACGAGAGGGCATCCGTTTCCAGGCAGGTGGCCGGGATCGTTCCGAGCACGTAGTAGCCGATGTTGCACTTGATCAACTTCGTGGTCGCGAAGTCCGCATCATCAGATGAGACGTTGTCCCAGAACGCCCCATGAAGGCGGGTCGCCTCAGTGGGATTGATCGCGTTCGTAAACGCTCCGGCGTCCCCACCAGCGACGACGACGCCGGGTAGGAACGTGTTGATGAGGGCTCGCGACGAACCGACCGGCGCGGCTCGCGTCGGCGAATCTGGAGCAACCACGGAGTCCGAACAGGCAGCGGCAAAAAGTACGGTGAGCGCCGACATTGCGGCGGTACTGCGGGTCATTCGCATTTGATTCTCCGATTGAGCGTGGTTCCAATCCGGGGCCCGTAGTGAGCCCTTGATCCCTGCGATAGTGCCGCTGCCCTGCTGCGCGCCACGGTCCGCGCGGCGCCGCTCACCCGGCCGGGATCTCTCGCATGCGGAAAAACTGTCGCGAGAGATCGGGCTGCTGAGTTCGCGGCCCCGCCTTTTGCATGTCTCGGTCCATCCTTAACAGGCCAAAACGTTACAGCCGTCCACGCGGTCCCGTGCCGTCGCATCAGGGTCTCTCCTTACTAATACGAAAGACACTATCGACGACCCGACAACGACTTGACGGCTCTTTCCGCGATACCGTCCAAGAACGGATGCTGTATCCAATCGCTCTATTTTCGCACTTGGTCTACCATACTTCGCGCTGAGTCGCTACCGCGGCGTGGCGTGGGCGCATCGCCCTTGCTGCATCTGCGCTACACACGACCCCCTCTGCGCGAATCCCGATGCAGGATAGCCGGTTAGCTGCACGAACTCGCGTTCGTCGAGGGCCCCATCGACGGCACTCGAAGGGTCCTTTCTGCCGCGGTCAGGGCCGCGCACCATCGTCACTGAACACGGCCTTCAACGCGTCCAGGAACGCGAGCCCGAACCGTAAATCGGGCTCGAGATGGTTCCCCTCCGCCCACTCGTTCCACGATTTGATGAATACGAGGTTCCGCTCCGCCGGGCGCCCCCGAACGCCCACCGCGATCATCCGCGCGTGCGCCTCGAACAGCTGCGGCGTCGCACCGTGGAGCACCAAACCGTTGCGCCCGCTTCGCGGAGTGTTGTCCCAGTTCGGAAGCAAGCAAGGATAGGCGCCATCGGTGAACGCCTCGGAGCACGTCCACAAGGCCGCGCCCTCCTCGTACCGATAGACGGTCGGCATTCCCTTCGCATCCTGATACTTCCGCTGCAGCCACTTGATTGGCCTTCGCCGGCTGACCCACGGACGAAGCTGGGGAAGCTTGCCCACGATCGCGCCGTCGAGTCCGAGATCCGCAGCTGTCGATCGATCGGGAATGTTCGTTCCGAGGAGGAAGAGATCCCCCAGGCCGGCTTCCTGCGCCAGTCGGCGCCACAGGTCCATCGTCGCCGGCGTTTCAGGAACGTCGGCCGGCCTGAAGAAAACGAAGAGCGGTCTGTCGTCGACCCGCACGTATCGTCGGTCGTGAAACCCTGGGAGCAGCGATTCGAAGTGACGGCGGTGATCGTCGGCACCCGGATAGGTCTGCTCGATCAAGACCCGGTTCGGCTCACCGTGCCAAATGCCTGTCCACGTCTGATTCGCCCAACACAGGCAGAACGGAAAATCGGGCTCGCCGGACGCCAGGACCTCGGTGAATGGCCGCTCGAGGATTCGGCGACCGGCGAACCAATAGTGGTAGTAGCAAAAAGCTTCGACGCCGTAAGCGCGCGCCATCGCGGCCTGCGCCGCGCGAGTCTCGGGCACTCGCAGATCGTAGAAGCCCAGATCGGCGGGAACGTGGGGCTGATAATGTCCCGGGAATAGCGGTTTCGCTTTCGCCGTGTTCGTCCACTCGGTGAATCCCCGGCCCCACCACTCGTCGTTCTCGGGAATCGGATGGAACTGGGGCAAGTAGAACGCGATCAAGCGTGCCAAGATTGCTCCAGCGGCTCAAAAGGGGATGGCATTCCTGCGGATCGGAGCGAGACGGGCTGCGACCCGCGGTTTCCATGCAGCGGCCGTTGCCGTGCATGATAAATGGCTCGATAGCGGTTCGCGACGCTGGTTGTGAAATCGTTGTCTCGACTCCTGCGGAGTGGCCGTTCGGCGCGCCGCTCTGGATCTATCGCGCGCTCGCCGACGCGACGCTCCCGTATCTCTGGAAGCGTGTCCGCCGCCGCGAGGACTGGCTCTTCCGCGACGTGACGGATCGCACATAATCGCGCGGGCGAGCGCGTGAACTCTTTGCGCCTCTGCAGCGAAACGTGACAGCGATTTATAACGTTTTCTAACAACTGCTGAAGATTCGCGCGGCCAGTGACCGCTCGGAATTCGGGTCGTCGAAGGAGTGACGGCGCAAGCCGTTTTCGCCCGCATTTCCGCTCTCGGCAGAGCTGAATGCGACAAAGCCAAACCTGGGGAAACCCAGCGACGGAAAGCTGCGGGGCTACCGCCCGGACGACGGGCCATGCCAGCCGAGCCGCCGAACATCAAATCTGCGGAGACCGTGAATGCTTCCCACAAAGAGGCTTCATGAGGTCGGTGTAGGACTCCTCGGGATCTCGATCGCCATCGCGCTCGGTTGTACGAGCATCGACAACGCCACGTCCGTGCATGGTTCGGCTGCCGGGTTTGGCGATGGCAAAGCAAACAACGTCTCGGTGTCGCCGCCGTCCGCATCCGTGATGCGCGGCTCGGTGACGCCGCTCAAATGTCAAGCACTCGACTCGCGCGGCGTCGTCGTCTCCTCCGCGCCGTCGTGGACGATCGCCGATCCGGGCGTCGCCACGATCGACGCCGGTGGTTCCGTCACCGGCGTTCGCGGCGGCAGCACGATGGCGAGCTGCGTCGTCGACGGCAAAGCCGCCAGCTCGCTCGTGACGGTCATCGAAACTCCGGTGACCTTCCTCGAAGTGACCCCAGGCGCCGACGCGATCGTCGTCGGCGACAACCGTCAGCTGATCGGAACGCCGCGCGATTCAACCGGCGCGGCGGTCGACGGCTTCCCGGTGCAGTGGTCCACGCCCGATACCAGCATCGCTTCCGTGTCGTCGGCCGGCGTCGTCGTCGCGCGCGGCGAGGGAACGGCGAACATCTCGGCGACGAGCGGCGGACAGGTCTCGTTCGCGAAGATCAGCGTCTCGAAATCCCCGCCGGTTCCGGTGGCGACCATCTACATCAATCTGAACGGCAGCACCGCGTTGAACGTCGGCCAAACGGTGCACGCCAACGCCGTCGTCACCGACGCCGCGGGGCGTGTGCTCACCGGACGCAGCATCACGTGGTCCTCGGGCAACACGTCGATCTTCAGCGTCGTCGGCACGTCCGCTGACAAGGCGAACATCACGGGCCGAGGCGTCGGAGCCGCGATGCTCACGGCGACGTCGGAGGGCAAATCGTTCAGTGTTCTGCTCACGGTCGGAAAGGCCCCGGTGGAGCAGGTCACTGTCACGCTTGGCTTGAACAAGATCTTGCCGGGCCAGACGACCCAGGCGACGGCGACCGTCACCGATGCCTTGGGCAATCCGCTGACGGGACGCACCGTGACTTGGTCGTCCCTCGATACATCGATTGCCAGCGTCGGGTCGAATGGCGTCGTGAGCGCGAATACGACGGGCGCCGTGGTCATTCGCGCGACGTCGGAAGGGCAGACGGGCGACGCGACGGAAACGGTGGGCGTCGATCCCGTCGCGACGGTGACGGTCACACTCGGCAGCGCAAGCTTGAATCCGGGGCAGACGATGACCGCTACGGCGACCGTCCGCGACGCGACGGGCAATGTGCTCAACGGCCGGACCGTTTCGTGGTCGTCGTTGAACCCGAGCGTGGCGACTGTCTCGATTGGCGGCACGGTCACGGCGCTGGTTGCGGGCAGCGCGACGATTCGCGCGACGGTGGAATCGCAGACGGGTGACGCGACGTTCACGGTCGACGCGCCGGCTCCGACGCAAACGCCGCCGCCTCCCGCGCCGACGGCGTCGGTTACGGTGACACTGGATTCAACGAACCTTGCTCCTGGACACACCTCGGTCGCTCACGCGGTCGCGAAGGACTCGAAGGGCAACGTACTGACCGGGAAGACCGTCACGTGGGCTTCGCTCAGTCCGACGATCGCCACGGTCTCCACCACCGGCATCGTCACGGCGACGACCGGGGGCTCGGCGCCGATTCAGGGCACGATCGACGGCATCAATGGCGCGGCGACGATCACCGTGATCGTCCCGCCGCCGTACGTGCCGACCCTGCCGCAAACGAACACGGATTCACTGGCCGAGCCGGTCTTCGACGCGACGCAGCAGACGATGCTGTTCGACGAAAACTTCGACTCGTACACGAACGCGATGCTCCATCCGGCGTGCGGGTCCACCGAAGTGCCGCACCGAGTCATCGACCATTCGTGGTACTACTGCACCACGTTCTCAACGAACGGAGGACCCGGCGTCGACAACGGCGTGCAGGTCGTCCCCGGTCACTCGGGCAACGGCCTGTCGTTCCATTACGACGGCATCTCTCAGGAGTCCCATGGCGTCGTGACGACCAATGGCTCTGCGCCGGTCGTCGGCCAGAAGACGGTGTTCGTGCAGTACTGGGCGAAGTGGACACCGGACGCCGGCTACTCGCTCACCACGAAGGACGCCGGCGGAAATTGGTCGGCGATCGTCCAGATCAAGAACATCATGCTCTGGCACGGCAACAACCGCCTCCAGTTCGACACCCATTCCCATTCCGGCAGCTGTCCGATCTATGGTCCGAGCTACACGATGATCGCCGCCAACGACATGACGCAGACCGGCTGCGAGTCGGACTCGCCGGCCGGTCCGTATTTCGGCCAGTACGCGGACGGTCAGTGGCATCGCTGGACGATCCAGTTCAAGCCGAATACCGCGTCGGGCGCGCGGGACGGAATCGCGCGCCTCTGGATCGATGGGCAGTTGACGAACGATCTCGAACGCGGCGCCTGTGGCATCACGCCGCCGGGCGGTTGGAAGCCGTGGTGCGATGTTACGGAGCTCGACGGCCTCAATTCCACGTCGACCGGTGTCGGCGTCATCGAATGGGGCGGGCCTCGCACCGATGCCAGCGGCATCAAACTCTCGATCGCCATCGACGACTTCAAATGGTGGACGAGCAAGTAGGATTGGGTCGCGGCCAAGAACCGCCGCGGGCCGCGATTAGAGCCTGCTAAATAGAGCACATCACGAAAAGCCCGCGAAAAGAATCGCGGGCTTTTTCGTGATGTGTGACGAGCGCCACTGACGGGCTCGGGATGCGAGGCTATTTAGGCGCGACATCTGGGCGCACTGCCCATCAGTTGCTGGCCTTGGAAAGACCCGCAGTCCAATTCTAGTTGCGCGATTCGCCCGCAGGCGTTGTCTCGGCGTCCGCGTGACCCGCCAGAAACCCCAAACCAAAAAACTCGGAGCTCGTCTCTCATGGAGCGTTGCGCGCCATGGCGCAATGTCGCGCCGTCACGCACGACTGCCACTTGGATTCGCCGCGGAGTCCGCATCGTCTCGCTCGCCTCTGTGACCGCACTCACACTGTCGGGCTGCGACGCGGTGTCTGATCCGCAGGATTCCGTCGTGTGGTCGAAACTTCAGCACACGGTCACCGTCGCCGTGGGTCAAAGACACCAGATTGGCGTTGCCGCGCTAGGCAGTGCGCCGACCTGGGTGAGCGATAATCCACAAGTTGCTTCCGTCTCGAGCACTGGTCTGACGTCGGCCTTGGCTCCGGGACGCGCGAACGTCATACTTCACCTGCATGGGCACGTGGACACGACCCTGGTGATCGTACACGCCGCGGTTCGCGCGATTCACATGGTCGCGAGCTTCACGCCTCTGGCGCTCGGCGGCGCGATGGGGCTGGCCTATCATGTCATCGATCCTGCGGGCGACGAGATCACCGATCTCCGAGAAACGCCGATTCAATGGGTCTCTCGCGACTCCACGGTCGCCAGTGTGGACCCCTCAGGGCTGATTCGAGCCAAGGCGCTCGGTCAAGTTGCCATCGTCCTGATCATCGACGGCCAGAGCGACAGCACCTTGGTGCGCGTCACTCCGGAGGCGCCGCCAGGGTCCCCGATCGAGCCGATTCCTCCCTCGCAGCAGCCGCCGAAAACACCGACGCCGGCCAATCCGCCGCCTGCGGCTCCCGCAACGGCGTCGGTGGTCATAACACTCGATTCCACGGGCATTGCCCCGGGACACAGCTCGGCCGCTCATGCCGTAGCGAAGGACGCGAAGGGGAACGCCCTCGCCGGCAAAACGGCGGCATGGACGTCGCTCAACACCGCGGTGGCAACCGTGTCGAGTGAAGGCATCGTAACGGCGCGAAGTGGCGGTTCGGCGGCGATTCAAGGCGTGATCGACGGCGTGAGCGGCACCGCGTCGTTTACCGTGACCGCCCCCCCCGTGGCTACGCCACCGGTCACTCCGCCGCCGACGAGCTCCCCGCAGCTGGTCGCCGAGCCGGTCTTCGACGCGACGCAGCAGACGATGCTGTTCGACGAAAACTTCGACTCGTACACCAACGCGATGCTTCATCCGGCGTGCGGATCCAAGGAAGTGCCGCACCGGGTCATCGACCACTCGTGGTACTACTGCACCACGTTCTCAACGAACGGGGGCCCCGGCGTCGACAACGGCGTGCAGATCGTCCCCGGCCGTTCCGGCAACGGCGTGTCGTTCCACTACGACGGCATCTCTCAAGAATCGCACGGCGTGGTGACGACCAATGGCTCTGTGCCGGTCGTCGGCCAGAAGACGGTGTTCGTGCAGTACTGGGCGAAGTGGACGCCGGACGCCGGCTACTCGCTCACCACGAAGGACGCCGGCGGAAATTGGTCGGCGATCGTCCAGATCAAGAACATCATGCTCTGGCACGGCAACAACCGCCTCCAGTTCAACACCCACTCGCATTCGGGCACCTGTCCGATCTACGGTCCGAGCTACACGATGATCGCCGCCAACGACGTGCAGCAGATCGGTTGCGAGTCGGACTCGCCGGCGGGTCCGTATTTCGGCCAGTACGCAGACGGCCAGTGGCATCGCTGGACGATCCAGTTCAAGCCGAATAGCGCGCCCGGCGCGCGGGACGGAATCGCGCGCCTCTGGATCGACGGCCAGTTGACGAACAACCTCGAACGCAGTGCTTGCGGTGTGAAGCCGACGGGTGGCTGGAAACCGTGGTGCGATGTTACGGAGCTCGATGGTCTCAATTCCACGTCGACCGGTGTCGGCGTCGTCGAATGGGGCGGGCCTCGCACCGACGCCAGCGGCATCACCTTCTCGATCGCGATCGACGACTTCAAGTGGTGGACGACGAAGTAGCGCCGCTTGTGAGGGCGGGACCTTCGGGTGGATGCGGAGCGAGGCTCCGATACGCTTCGTAGGCCCGCCTCCACGAGAAGTCGGAGCGCACGCGTTCGTGGAGTCTTCGGCCGGCCCTGCCGGCGAGTTCGCGGTCCGACAGGACACGCGCTAGGGCCGCGGCCAGCGCTGACGGGTCGTCCGGAGGAACCAGGATGCCCGTCTCGCCATCGTCCAGAATCTCCGGAATACCACCGACGCGCGTCGCGACCACGGGAACGTTGAACGCCCCCGCCTCCAAGATCACGATCCCGAACGGTTCCGCGCGAGACGGGAGACAGAAGACGGCGGCGCGCTCGAAGAATCGCGAGACCTGCGCATGCGGCACGTTCTCGAAGAAGAACACGTCGTTGTCGAGTCCGAGCGTCGACGTGAGCGATCGAAGCTCCGCCGTCGCCTCCGCGGGACGTCCAACCAGGACGAGGGCGACGCCGGGGCTCGATCGCCTTACGTCGGCGAACGCGCGCACCAGAACGTCGAGACCCTTTTTTCGTTCGAAGGTCGCGACGCCCAGCACGAACCGGCGATCGCCGACCGGCGCCAGTGGGTCGGGGCTTCGATCCACCGATTGAACGAAGTGATCGACGTCGAGCCCATTGTGCACGACGACGGCCTCGGTTCCAGTGAGGGCCTTCACCTCCTCACCGAACGCGCGCGAACAAGCCACCATCGCCGTGGCGCGGTCGAAAACGAAGCGCCAGGCCCGCGGCTCCAGCCCGCGGCCGGCTCGTATTTCCGTAATGTCCATTCCATGAAAGGACAGGATCAGCGAGCCTCGAAAGAGCTTCGCCCATCGAAGGAGCGCGATGCCAAACGCACCGAGCGACGGATAATGCGCGTTGAAAGCGACGACGCGGTTTCGGCGAGCGATTCGCCACATGTCCGCGAGGTGGCGGGGCGCGCTCACGAGCCATTTGACGAAGCCCCAGCGGGCCCCTTCGGCCCACGGTGAGCGGATGTATATCGTTCGACGGCCGTCGACCATCGTCTCGATTGGCCGGCGCGCCGACCATCGATTCACGATCAAGAGCGGCTCGAATTCCCCAGCCTCCGCGATCTGCCGGTACAGATTGACAACGACCTGGTTGACGCCGCCTGGGCCGGTCGGGTCCCAAGGCAGCACGAGGGCGTACGTCGGCTTGGGGCGGGGCGGATGAGCCTGTGTCACGTCGGGGTCACGGTCGTTGGATCGTGGGAATGCGTCCTCGAACGTCCAGTAGCGGGTCGCGCCGGACAAAAGTTCACCTAGGGCAGAGACAGGAGCAAATGCTCTGCTCCTTGCGATTTCCTCGATCGGTGACAGCCGATACTTTCCGAGACCATCGCATCGTACCTGTCAGGGTGGGGACGTAGATGCTCGCCTTTCCGCACGATTTTCCGTTGTTGTTCCGAAAGCGCCGGAGCCTGACCCGAGCCCGCGCCGAGCAGGCCGGATTGGCGCCGGTCAGGATCGCGATGCTGGGCGGTCCGACGACGCAGGAACTCGCGTCGTGGCTCGAGCTCTTTTTGCTCGACCGCGGGATCAAGCCGGTCATTTATCAGTCCGAGTACAACAAATACTTCGAGGACACGGTTCTCGACTCGAGCGCGCTCGTCGAATTCGCGCCCGATTTGGTGTACCTGCACCTCACGTCGGTGAACCTGCAGGTCCCGAACGCGGCGAACGAGGAGGAGCTGGAGGCGGCCGTACGTTCGCGCCTGGATCACTTTGCCGCCGTGTGGGGCGCGGTGTGGTCCGCGCTGCCGTGCCAAATCATCATGAACACCTTCGAGACCCCTGCTCTGCGGCCGCTGGGGCATCTCGATGCATCATCGTTCGCCGGGGCGTCGCACTTTGTCGCAAGGCTCAACCGGGAGCTTGTTCGGGCCGCGCGCATCAACTCGCGCCTCCTGTTGCACGACGCCGCGTCTCTCGCCGCCACGAGCGGCGTCGCCTGGCACGCTCCGGATCGTTGGTACTCGTACAAGATTCCGACGTCGCCCGAGGCGGATGTCGTGACGGGTCACTCGCTCGCGTCGCTCATCGCGGCGGCGCGCGGCCGGAGTCGGAAGGTGCTCGTCCTCGACCTCGACAACACGATGTGGGGCGGCGTGATCGGTGACGACGGTCCGGACAAGATCGTGATCGGCCGAGAGACGCCTCGCGGCGAAGCGTACACCGCGTTCCAGGAGTATGCGCGGCGTCTCAAGGACCGCGGTGTTTTGCTCGCCGTGTGCTCGAAGAACGATGACGCGATGGCGCGCCGCGGATTCTCGCACCCAGACAGCGTGCTGCGCATCGGCGATTTCGCGGCGTTCGTCGCGAACTGGGAGCCGAAACACCAGAACATCGAGGCGATCGCGCGCCAGTTGAACCTCGGGCTCGACAGCTTCGTGTTCGTCGACGACAACCCGGCCGAGCGCCACCTGGTCGAGGCGCAGTTGCCGATGGTCGCCGTTCCCAACGTCGGCGACGACGTATGCCGGTACCCCGCGATCATCGACGCGGCTCGTTACTTCGAGACGATCTCGCTGTCCGCCGAGGACGCCCAGCGCACGGCGCTCTACGCGCAGAACGCCGAACGCGAGGCGCTTGCCCAGAAGTTCGAGGACTACGACGCGTATCTCGCGTCGCTCGGAATGGTCGGCGAGATCGACGCGTTCTCGCCAGTGTACCTCGACCGAATCACGCAGCTCACCAACAAGACCAACCAGTTCAACCTCACGACGCGGCGCTATACGAAGGCGGAGATGGAAGCGGTGGCCGCGGACCCGGAGTACATCACGCTGTACGGACGCCTCACCGACGTCTTCGGCGACAACGGGCTGGTTTCCGTCGTCATTGGGCGTCGTGACGATCGAACGCTGCACGTCGATCTGTGGCTCATGAGCTGCCGCGTCCTGAAGCGCGGGATGGAGGACGCGATGCTCGACGCGCTGGTGTTGCGCGCGCGGCAGGCCGGCGTCGATAGAATCGTCGGCTACTACATTCCCACGGCGCGAAACGGCATGGTCGCCGAACACTATTCAAAGCTTGGCTTCACGCAACTGACCGACGACGGGCCGGAACGAACGTCGTGGTGTCTCGAGCTGGCCGGGGAACGGGAGTACTCGCCGCGCAACCGCCACATCCGTCATGCGAACGGAGGAGGAGGGGAGAAGACCGGTGCCGGACATACTTGATCGGCTGCAGCCGTTGTTCCGCGATGTGCTCGACAACCCGTCGCTCACCGTTACGCGGGCGTCGAGCGGCCTGAACGTGCCGGGCTGGGACTCGCTCGCGCACATCACGCTGGTCGCCGAAACGGAGCGCGAGTTCGGAATCCGCTTCGCGCTCGGCGAGCTCGAGACGTTGAAGAACGTGGGCGACATGGTCGACCTCATCGAGAGGAAGATCAGCGCCTGATGCGCCGCGGCCGGCAGACGCGCGAGCATGAGTCGCGGGCCGGGGACACACGCTGATGTCGCTCGTCTCCGTCGTGTTTCTCTTCGGTTTTCTCCCGATCGTCGTGATCGGGACGCATTTGTTGCGCGATTTCGTCTCGGCAAAAGCTGCGCAAGCCTGGATTCTCGGCGCGTCGCTCGTGTTCTACGCGGGTGGGTCGGTTCGGTTTCTCCCGCTGTTGCTCGCCTCGGCGGCGTTCAATTGGGGAGTGGGCCGCGCGCTGTCGTCGCCGCGCTACGCGCAGCCGACGCGCAAGCGCATCATGATCTTCGGCCTGACGGTGGACGTGCTCGTCCTCTGCGTCGCCAAGTACACCAACTTCATCGTCGGAATCTTCGGCGGCGGCCGCGTCGCGCACTGGGCGTTTCCGCTCGGCATCAGCTTCTTCACGATCGCGCAGGTGATGTACCTCGTGGACGCGTACGAACGGCTCATTCCCGCGAGCTCGGCGTTCGACCATTTCACGTTCGCGTCGTTCTTTCCAAACGTCACCGCCGGCCCGTTGGAGCGCGTGAAGCATTTTGTGGGACAGCTGAACGACATCGGCGGCCAGGACGGACGCGACGAGCGTCTCGCTCGCGGCATCGCGCTGATGGCCATCGGGCTGTTCAAGAAGGCGGTGATCGCGGACTCGTTCGCTCGCGTCGCCGACGCGGGATACGCGAACGTCGCCACGCTGTCCATCGCGGGCGCGTGGCTCACGTCGCTCGCCTATACGTTCCAGCTGTACTTCGATTTCAGCGGATATTCGGATCTGGCGATCGGCGCGGCGAGGCTGCTCGGCATTCGCCTCGTGAACAACTTCAACGCGCCGTACCGTTCGCGCACGATGAGCGAATACTGGCAGCGCTGGCACATCAGCCTGTCGAACTTCATCACGACGTACCTCTACACGCCGATCATCCGGAGCATGGGGCGGGGAAGGGTCACCGTCCACAAGGCATGCGTGGCGTCGTTACTGGCGATGACGATCGCCGGATTCTGGCACGGCCCGGCGTGGACGTTCGTCCTCTGGGGAACGCTGCAGGGCGCGGGAATCGCCGCGTATCAGTACTGGAAGCGGCTCAAGCGGCCGATGCCGGACGTCGCCGCGACGATCGTCACGTTTCTGTTCATCAACCTGACGATGGTCGTTTTCCGCTCGCCGTCCGTGCCGACCGCGCTCACTCTCGCCGGACGATTGGTGTACGCGCCGGAAGTCCTGGGAGTCGGAACGGTGCTGAACGCCATTCCCTCGGCGGCGATTCGCTTGATCGCGCTCCCGATCGCGTTCGGCGGTGTCGTGGCGTTCGCGGGGCCGACGTCGTCGGAGCTCGTCGAGGGCTTCCAGCTCAGGCGCCGAGCGGCGGCCGGGGTCGCGGTGGCCGTCGCCGTCTCGGTCGCGTTCATCGTCGCGGGAACGGGGAGCGATTTTGTCTACCGCGCCTTCTAGATCGCGGATGTCGCTGGCGCGCCAGCTGACGTATGGCATCCTGCTCGTCGGCGTGGCTGGCGCTCTCGCCGAAGGTGGCGTGCGGCTCGATGACTATTGGCGGCTCGGGATTCCGTTGCTCGCCGCGCCGGGCTACGACGACCTCCTCGTCCACGACTCGCTCGGCACGCACGGCGCGCCGAACGGGAGGTATCGCGAGCTCCGCTTGAACAGCGCGGGATTTCGCTCACCCGAGTCGTCGCTGTCTCCGCCGCCCGGGTGTGTTCGCGTGATGACGCTGGGTGCGTCCGAGACGTTCGGCACCGGCTCGGGCGCTCCCGGGAATGAGTTCCCGGCGCAGCTCCAGGACACGCTCGCGACCCACGGGTGTTATCGCGTTCTCAACGCCGCGATGGTCGGCGCCACGCTACGCTCGTTGATTCCGTACTGGAAGGCCTGGGCCTCGCGGTACCACCCCGACATCGTCGTAGTGGTCACGAGCCCCTCGCTGTACGCCGGCGACAACCCGATGCCGGCGGTGAAGGCGCTCCCAAATCCGCCGCGCGCGCCGCAGCCGGTCGCCGCGGCAGGCCGCCGGATCCAGCTCGAGTCGCGATTCGCCGAACGTGTGCACTGGTTCCTCCACGTCCCGGATTTCATCCAGGAAGTGCGAGTCCAAAACCACCTTCGGGAACTGACGGGGAATCGCTCGGCGGATTGGTACTTCGCCGCGTTGCCCCCGGATCGCCTCAACGCGTATCGGGCCGACCTCGACTCGATGGTCGCGGCGATTCGTGCCGCTGGGGCGCAGCCCGTCGTGGCCGCGTACCCCATGCGGTTCGGCCGCACTCTCACGGTAAACGACAGCGCGACGATGGCGTCATGGCGCCAATACTCGGCGCGAGCGACGCCCCAGGCGATGCTCGATTTCATGTGGGCCGCGCGCGACACGGTGCTCGGTCTCGGACGCCGCGACAGCTTCGCGGTCGTCGACCTCCCGCCGGCGCTCAACGGACACGCGGAGAACTTCGACGACGCAGTTCACTACACACCGCTCGGCGCCAAGCGCGTCGCCGGGCTGATCGCCCGTGTCGTTCTCGAGGTCCGACCGCCGCTAGCGACCGCCGAGCAGAAATAGCGTTCGCGCGAAGTTCAGTCGGCGGCCTTGGACAGAATCACGATCGAGTTTGGCCGCAGGCCCCGCAGCGGCTCTGTCATGAGCAGGCGAATCCAGAACAACTCGACGATCGCGAGCGGGAGCACACTTGCGGTGGCGGCCGTGCTCACGAACAGCTTGATGCTCTCGACGCGCAGTCCGGCCTGTGAGGACGCCGACTCGACCTGACGGGGAGTGTTCGCCCGATAGAAGGTCGGATAGACGTCTTCGGGATGCCGGCCTTCGAGCACCCGCAGCATTCCCTTTTTTGCAAACTCGGGAATCATGCGCGCGGCGAGCGTGTCGTATCCGCGCGCGTTCGGCGTGTGAAAGACGAACCGTCCGCCGGGGCGCAGAACCCTCGCGATCTCGCGAAACTGACTCACGGGATCGGCCAGATGTTCGACGACCATGTTCGCGGTGACCAGATCGAATATCCTATCGCGAAACGGCAATCGCGACGCGTTTCCCGCGACTCGGTCGGTGAGCGAACGATTGTCGCCAAGCGCGGCCAAGTCCGGGTCGACTCCCACCAACGATCGCGCGCGAGCCGTGAGTCGTCTCTCGCCCTCCGAGCGCCATGGCGGCAGGAGCGAGCGCCCGCAACCCAGATCGAGCCACACCATTCCCGGCTGAACGATTCGAAAGAGCTCTTCCTCGTACGTCTCCTGCGAGTACTTGAGCCCCGGGACGATCAAGCGCTCGACTTTCCAGTACAGCTCGCGAAGTTGAGCGCGAACCATGGCTCAGGCTCTGAGCGCCTCGAAGCCGAACTGATATGCGCTCACGTACCACTGTGAGATCGGGATCCGCCGCAGATCGTAGGGGTTCGAGTCGGGCGTCACGTTGCCCCCGTACGCCGACATGCAGCAGTCGTAGCCCGCGTCGCGCACGAGCTGGCGGTTCGCGTCGGTGATCTGATTCCGGCGCCCGTAGGGATAGCTGAAAAGCCCGACGTCGACGCCGACTTCCTTGGCGAGCCGGGTGCCCGAGTCCGTGATCTCGCGCCGAGCTTCTTCGCCGTTGACGACGCCCAGATCCACGTGATTGCAGGTGTGCGCGCCGAGCTCGAATCCCTGTGCCGCGAGATCTCGCACCTGGTCCCAGCTCATCCACTCGGACTGGATGCCGGCCTCCCGGTCCCACCACGGCACCCGATCGCTCTCGACGAAGTCGGTCGCGATGAAGAAACACGCGGGCACTTGCCGCCGCTTCAGGAGGGGCGCCGCGATCTGGTGATTGTCGAGATATCCGTCGTCGAACGTGACGACGAGATGCCCGCTCACATCCTCGCCGCGCTGCACCTTCTCGACCAGCGTGCCGAGCGGCACGACGGTGAAGTATCGACAAAAAAAGGTGCAGAACCGCTCGAACTTCTCGACCGAACAGCTGATGGCGTCGGACGCGTAGCGGTCGTCGACGCGATGAAACAGCACGACGATCGCCTTCCGCCGCAGCATGATGCGATGCAGTCCGAGCTGGAAGATCAGGAAGCCCAGTGCGGCCTTGAGACGCCGGCTCACGTGGCTCCGCCCCGCCGACGACGAACCCGTGCGCGGAGCTCGCGGACCGCCTTGTAGTCGGGCGCGCGATACGTGCGCGCGGCGCTATGGTCTTGCGCGGTGGCGATCGCCGTTCCGGCGGCGATCTCGCGCACCACATCGACGAGCATCCGAACGCCGTTCGGTCGCAGCACATCTCGGCGATATCGCTCGATGTACGCGATCGGATCGCCCGAGGGAGCCGAGTCGAGGGCGAAGATTTCCTGCCGGAGCACGTCGCCGGCGTCGACCGCCGGCGACACCCGATGGATCGTGATCCCGACCTCCGTCTCGCCGTTGTAGAGCTCCCAGAACGCCGGCGCCGAGCCGCGATACAGCTGTGCCTTTCCCGAGTGCAGGTTGATCGATCCGTACCGAGGAATGTCGAAGATGCCGTCGCGAAGGATGTACGTGCCCGCGACGACGCCGAGGTCCGGTCGCAGCTCGACCAGCCGTTCACGCGCGGCCGGCGAATGAAAATCGTCGAACTCGAGCAGCGTCACTCGCGAATCGAGCGACATCAGCTCGCGAGTCGTCGTCGTCCGCGGAAGGATCCGTGAGCGCGCGACCCTGAACAGGCCGCCGACGCCTTGCGTGCGCACGACGTGCCGGATCTTCTGTCGCACCGACAGCGCGCTGCGCATCCAGGGCGACTTGAACAGTGCGACGACGTCGACGCCCGCTACGCACGAGAGAGCGTTCGCGACCTCGATGCCGAGATCGCCGCACGTCAGTACGACGACGCGCAGCCCGGACGACGTCGCCTGCGATGGAAGCGGGATCACTCGCCGTCTCCGAGTGAGCGGCGAATCTGCTCGAGCATGCGTGCGCGGTCGTGCTCCCACGAGTACGCACCCTCGATGGCGGCGCGCCCCGCGGCGCCGAGCGCCTGGCGGCGCGCCGGGTCGCGCGCCAAGGTGACCAGCGCGTCGGCCAGCGCGGCGGCGTTCCCCGGAGGAACGAGCACGCCGGCGCCCGTTGCTTCGACGACGCGGCGCAAAGAGGCGACGTCGCTCGCGACGACGGGCAACGCCGCGCCCATGTAGTCGAACAGCTTGTTCGGCAGCGTGATCTCGATGTGCTCGGTGCTGAGAAACGCCAGCAGGCCGATCGCCGCGTGCCTGTAGTAGTCGTCGTGCACCTCATGGCTCTTCCAGCCGAGCAGACGCACGCAGTCGCCGAGTCCGAGCTCGTCGATTCGCGTCGCCAGCGGACGCGTTTCCGGGCCGTCGCCGACGATCGCGAGCGCGAGCTTCGGGAACGCGCGCACCGCGAGCGCCATCGCGTCGAGCGACAACATCAGGCCGCGGTCCGAGAGCAGGTTGCCAAGAAACAGGACGACCACCCGGTCTTCCCAGCCCGCGAGGTCGGCGGGCAGCGCGGGCATCGTCGTCAAGTCCGTCAGCTGCGCCGGCGTGTTGCCAACGAGCGCGACCGCGTCGGGTGAGGCGCCCATCGCGATGCACCGGGCGCGAGACTCCTCCGACACGACGAAGACGGACGCCGCGCCGCGAATCACGCCGCGATCCAACGCCTCCGCGACGGTCGGGTTTCGCGCGATACGAGACGCGAGGCTCGGATGCGCGTCGCGATTGGATCGGAACGCCACGGGATAAACGTCCGAGATCTCGTAGTGCACGGGAACGCCAAGGGCGCGCCCGACGCGCAACACCGTCGGCGCGAGCGGCAGATCGCTCACGATCATACAGTCCGGACGGAAGTCGCGCGCCGCGCGCCAGATCTCCCACACCCAGAGCGGATTCGCGAAGACCGGAAAACCCAACGCCGCGCCGATCCGACCGCCGCCGAACGACGGCACGCGCTCGATCTCCATCCAGTCGTTGCGCTCGCGGCGCGACTTGTTGTTCGGATTCGCGGCGAGCAGCCGTACGGCGAAACCGTCAGCGGCCAGCGCCTGCGTCTGTTTGCGAACCCGAACGGCGTTGCGCGGCCAATCGCCCTGGTAGACGTACAGGACGCGAAGAGTCAAGTCTCGGCCGCCTCCCAGTTCACCGCACGGTCGTGCGGCACGCGGCAAACGACCCATCGAAACTTGCCGGATGTCTCCGACGGGATTTCGTCGACGAGTTGCGTGTCGACGCGCATTCGGTCGCCGAGACGCGCTCGAAGGCCGTGCTCGAGTTGAGCCCGATGGTCCGAAGTGAAAGACGCGCCGGCGACGATCGACACGGTGACGTGATCCGCTCCGTCTTGCACGACCTGCGACTTGAGGATCTGGTCGAACGGCTTGAAGGGGTGGGTCAACACCGACGGCGAGATGAATCGGCCGTCCGGAGTCATCACGATATCCTCGGCCTTTGTCGTGATGTCGGCCATCCGTCCGAGGGTACGCCCGCAGGCGCAAGGCTCCGGCATCAGACGAGTGACGTCGGAGCTTTGGTACCGGATCATAGGCATGCCGCGGTTCCACAAGCTTGTTCCGGTCAGGAATCCCCGCGCCCCGGGCGCCACCGGGTTCCCCGCGTCGTCCGTCACCTCGGTCACGCCATACTCGTCGAATAGATGCTTTCCCGCGTGCTGGGCGCATTCGCCCGCGAAGATGACGCGCTCGGCGGACCCGTAGAAGTCGAACACGGGGGCGGCGAACGCTTGGCTGATCGCCTCCCGCTGAACGGCGTGGAGCGTCTCGGACGACGTGAACACGGCGGTCATCGGCAGCGTCAGTCCCTGACGCTGCAGGTGGCGCGCCAGAATGAAGAGCGTGGACGGATACCCCTCGATGAACCGGATTCCCCGCGCGCGGAGCTCGCGAACGTAGAGATGCAGGTTTTCTTCCGACAGGTGGAACGTCGAGCACCAGAGATGATGTTCGGCGTAGTCCACGCGCCAGAAGGGCGGCTCGCGGCGTTCCGGTGGGACAACCACGCGGCCGAGGAGCAGTGCGCACCAGGTGCCGGGGGTGCACCCTGCCCATCGCCGCTGCCGCCAGTGGGCGACGTTGTTCACCACCAACATGTCGCGGTCGTACCACAACGAGAGGGGCGAACCCGTGGTGCCGCTCGTGTGCCCGTGGAACAATCCGTTGCGGTTGCCGTCGCGGAGCATCTCGTCCCCGGCGGCCCGAACGTGCGTCTTCGTGACGGCCGGCAGTTGGGCAAGGTCCGCGACGCCCTGCACCTGGCGCACGCGCACGCCGTGCTCGTCCCAGTGCCGCCGATAAAAGGGGACGCGGTCGTACGCGTAGTGGACCAGGTCCCGTACCCGCGCATCCTGGAGCTCGCGAAGGCGGTCCGAAGGCCATCTTTCGCTTCGATCCCATTCGGTCGAAATGGCCCGGAATTGGCGTCCCGAGCGCCGCAGGCGCAGGCGACCGGCATACGCGTTAAGCAGGAACGTCTGCAGCCAATTGGGCGAAGCCTGATAAATCCGATCGCCGAGGCCCACGCTAGCTTTTCCAGGCATGCCGTCAGCGGAACGTACCGTCGCGTTTGCGACCGGTCAACCGCGCGCGCGTCTCATTTCAGCTTCGACTCGATCGATGTGCGGCATCTGCGGACTGGCACATTCTGATTCGACGCAACCCGTCGATCTCGGCGTCGCGCATCGCATGCGCGACGCGATCGCGCATCGCGGCCCCGACGGTGAAGGCATGCACGTCGAGGCGGGCGTTGCGCTCGCACACCGGCGTCTGAGCATCATCGATCTCGAGGGCGGCGCTCAACCGCTCTCGAACGAGGACGGAACGGTCTGGGTCACATACAATGGAGAGATCTACAATTTTCAGGACCTCAAAGATTCACTCGTCAAGCGTGGACACCTGTTCCGCACACACTGTGATACGGAGGTGCTGGTCCATGCCTACGAGGAGTGGGGCGACGGCTTCGTAGCTCGGCTCAACGGAATGTTCGCGTTCGCGATTCACGACGTGAAGCGGCGACGCGTGCTCCTCGCCCGCGATCATCTCGGGATCAAGCCGTTGTTCTACTGTCTGCGCGATGCCACGCTGTATTTCGCGTCTGAGATCAAAGGGATCCTCGCGGCCGGCGTTCCCGCGCGCGTGCGCCCCGAGAGTCTTCAGGAGTATTTGATTTTTCGATACGTCGCCGGGACGAACACGTTCTTCGACGACGTGCGGCGCCTCGCGCCTGGACACACGGCCGCATTCGAACAGGGACGGATCACGGTGTCGCGTTACTGGACACCGCCCGTCGGCGAGGACGCCGTCACCTCGCTCGACGAAGCCGCCGAAGCGTTGGACCCGTTGCTCCGCGAGGCCGTCGCGTCGCAGATGATGAGCGACGTGCCGCTCGGTACGTTCTGCAGCGGCGGCGTCGACTCCGGACTGGTGAGCGCGTACGCGGCGGCGTCGTCCTCGCACACGCTTCAGACGTTCGCCGTCGGCTTTGAGGACCCGGCGTGGGATGAGCGCGGTCTCGCCGCCGACACCGCCGCGAGAATCAAGTCGGACCATCACACTGTCGTCGCCGAGCCGAGCGAGTTCCTCGGTCTGCTTCCGCTGTTGGTCCGACACCACGACGAGCCGCTAAGCCATCCGAACTCGATCCCGCTCTTTCAGCTCAGCCGGTTCGCACGCCGGCACGTGACCGTCGTGCTCACCGGCGAGGGCGCGGATGAATTGTTCTGCGGGTATCCTCGCTACCACATCGCTCGATGGCGCGCGGCCGCCGAACCGCTGCCCGGTGTTTTGCGTGGCGCGCTGGCGAGCGTGATCGCTGCCGGCCCCGGTCATCGGCCCGCGAAGATGGCCAACAGCCTTCGCGAAAAGCTCGACGACGCGATTCTTCTCAATTCGGCGTACGTCGCTCCTGAATTGGTCGCCCGGCTCTCCGCGAATCCGGTCGACGCGGCGTTCGACGAACGGCGCTGTCTGCTCGACCGCGCGCGATCGAATGCCGGTTCAGTGGCGACGCTCTCTCGGTACGAGCTGCTCACGTACCTCTGTTGCGCCCTCGATCGCATCGACCGGATGTCGATGGCGGCGAGTCTCGAGGGACGTGTGCCGTTCCTCGACGTCCCCCTCGTCGAGTGGGGGCTGCAACTCACCGGGCGACTCAAGCTGTCGGGCACCGAGAACAAGGCCGTCGTCAAACGCGTCGCGGAGCGGTACTTGAGTCCGACGGTCACGCGCGGCGCGAAATCCGGATTCGGCATTCCACTCGACGCGTGGTTCCGCTCGCCGGTGTTCGCTCCGCTGCTCACGCGCTTGAAGGATCCGTCGCATCCGGCTGCGTCGCTGTTCGATCAAACCGTACTCCAGCGTCTCGTCGCCGAACAGGTGAGCGGCGCGGCCGACCACGGCGAGTCCCTGTGGCTCCTCGGGAACGTCTACGTCTGGGCGGAGCAGCATGGCGCCGCGGTCTAGGCGCGCGACCTCGCTCGTGGCCGCGCGCGGATGACGGTCCGCTCCTGCCGCGTCGTCGCCGTCGGCGACCTTCAGCTGGGCGACTCCCCCACCTCGGTGGGTTTCGGCTTTGGCAGTCGCTACGCCAAGGCGGATCTCGCGCCGGCATTCGAGAATCTTCGTCCGGCGCTCGGCGAAGGCGACATCGTGTTCGGCAACCTCGAAGTGCCGCTCGCGTCGCGCAGCGCCGCGACGTCGACCTGGGCGTCACGTCAGATGCGCGGCGCTCCTCGCTTCGCGCCGGCGCTGCGTTCCGCCGGCTTCACCGTGCTCAACGTCGCGAACAACCACGCGGTGCAGCACGGACCCGACGCGTTCAAGGAATCGGTGGCTTCGCTTCGAGCGGCGGGGATCACTCCGTGCGGAGTGCGCGGCGTCGCTCCGTGGGCCGCGGCGCCGGTCACGGTCGTCGCCGCAGGCGTCACCGTGGGGATCCTGTCGTACTGTCTCCGTCCGCGGCAGTACGGCGACGGCGAGCCGCCGTACGCCGAGGGAACGCCCGACGCCATCCGCGCCGACGTCGCGCGCCTCCGGCCGGATGTCGAATCGCTGATCGTCTCGCTCCATTGGGGCGAGGAGTTCGTCACGACGCCCTCCGCCGACGAGACGGCCTTTGCCAGATCTCTCATCGACGGCGGGGTCGCGCTCGTGCTCGGCCATCACCCGCACGTCGCGCGGCCGATCGAGCGATACCGGCGCGGGCTGATCGCCTACAGCCTTGGCAACTGCGTCGGCGACATGGTGTGGTACGAGCCGTTTCGCCGCGGGCTGCTGTTGCGCGCCGAGATTGCCGGCGGGACGGTCACCGCCGCGGCCGCGCGCGCGACGCGCCTCGGGACAAGCTACCACCCGGTCCTCGAGGCCGGCGACGTTCCGTTCGTCGACGCCGGCCAGTTTCGCGCGCTCGCCGCCGACGAGTACCGTCGCGAGATCGCGCGTACTTGGCGCGCGCAGCGTCGGGCCGTGTACCCGTACGCCCTGGCGCGGTTGTGGCGGGTGCCTCCGATTGCACTCGGGGAGCTCGTTGGACGAACCGTGCGCAACAAGTTGAAGGCCGCCTTCGGCCCGACGTCCTGATGTGCGGCTTGGCTGGCGTGCTTCTGGCGCGCGGGGCGGTTTCGGCGCGCGAGCTGGAGGAGACGACGGCGCGAATGCTCGCGCCGATCGTGCACCGCGGGCCCGACGACGGCGGCACGTGGTGTGACGCGAACGCCGGAATCGGGCTCGGTCTTCGCCGGCTCGCGGTCATCGATCTGAGCGACGCCGGTCACCAGCCCATGCGGTCGGCGAGCGGCCGCTACACGATCGTGTTCAATGGTGAGATCTACAATTATCGCGATCTAAGGAGAGAACTCGAAGCGCGCGGCGCGCGATGGCGCGGTCATTCGGACAGCGAGGTCATTCTCGCCGCGTTCGAGGCCTGGGGGGTGGATGCGGCCGTCCGCCGGCTCGGCGGCATGTTCGCCATTGCCGCGTGGGACGCGGAGCTGCGGCGCCTGTCGCTGGTTCGCGACCACCTCGGCGTGAAGCCGATGTACGTCTACGCGAAGCCGGGCGCCGTCGCGTTCGCGTCGGAGCTCAAGGCCCTGCGCGCGCTTCCGGAATTCGACGCCTCGATCGACCGCGAGGCCGTCACCGCGTATCTGCGGTATCTCTACGTACCGGCACCGCGCTCGATTTTTCGCCACGTCGTCAAGCTCTTGCCCGGCCATCTCGTCCACGTCGCGGACCCGGCGATGCCGCTTCCGTCGCCGGAAGCGTATTGGTCGGCTGAAGACGCGGCGCGGGTTGGATTGGCGAACGCGTTCGTCGGCTCCGAGAGCGAGGCGGTCGATCAGCTCGACGCGCTGCTCGCGGGCGCGGTCGCGGGCCAGTTGGAATCGGACGTGCCCCTCGGGGCGTTGCTCTCCGGCGGCGTCGATTCGTCCCTCGTCGTGGCGTTGATGCGAAAGGCCTCGGCGCGTCCGCCACGCACCTTCTCGATCGGATTCGATCGTCCCGAGTACGATGAGGCGCCCTTCGCCGCCGGTGTCGCGAAGCATCTCGGGACGGAGCACACGCAGCTCATCGTTACCGATCGTGACGCGCTCGACGTCGTGCCGCGCCTTCCCGCGATGTTCGACGAGCCGTTCGCCGACTCGTCTCAGATCCCGACGTTCCTCGTCTGCGAGCTCGCGCGCCGGGCGGTCACCGTCGCGCTCTCCGGCGACGGCGGTGACGAGGTGTTCGGCGGCTATCATCGCTATGTGCGGGGCCAGCGTCTGGTCGGGCTGATCGGTCGGGTGCCGCGCGCCGCGCGCCGCCTGCTCGCCGGCGCCGTGCGATCGCTGCCGCCGTCGGCGTTGGACTCGATCGCGAGCGGCGTCGGCACGATGGTGCCGCCGCTGCGCGTTCGGCGTGCCGGCGACAAGATCGACGGCGTCGGCGCTCTGCTCGACGCCGGCGATGCCACCGCGCGCTACCGGTCGATGGTTTCGGCATGGCAGCATCCCGAGTCGATCACGCCGGATCAGCTGGAATCGAACGGCGAGTTCGAGCGGCTGCTCGGTGCCGACGTCGGCGCGTTCGTCGAGCGCATGATGCTCGCCGATCAAGCGGTGTATCTGCCCGACGATCTTCTCACGAAGACGGACCGCGCGAGCATGGCCGTGAGTCTCGAGGTGCGCGTGCCGCTGCTCGACCCGCGAGTCGTCGAGTTTGCGTGGCGGCTGCCGCTGGACATGAAGATCCGCGACGGCCGCGGGAAATGGATCCTGCGGCGGTTGCTCGACCGCTACGTCTCCGCGCCGCTCGTCGATCGGCCGAAGATGGGCTTCGAGGTGCCCATCGCGGCGTGGCTGCGGGGAAGTCTGCGAGGGTGGGGCGAGGAGCTACTCGCCGACTCGCGATTGCGCGAGAACGGCTTCGATCCCAAACCCGTGAGGCGGGCGTGGAGCGATCTCCGTCGCGGGCGAGACGGCCGAGCCCACGCGCTGTGGGCGGTGATCATGTATCAGGCATGGGTGGATCATTGGGCGGCGGCGACGTGAACGCCTTCGCTTCGGCGCCGACCGGCCAGGGCAGAACGGTTCTCTACGTCTACGACGGCGACTGGCCCTGGCGTGCCACGCGCGTCGCGAAGCAGACCCGAAGCTTGGCGGCCGCGGGGCATCGCGTGGTTCTGATCTCGCGAAACGACCGATGTCAGCCTCGCGTCGAACAGACGGAATGGATGACGGTCCGGCGCCTTCCGTGCACCGCCGCGCGGCCGATCAATCGCGTCATCAATTTTCCGTTTCCGGCCAATCCAGTCTGGTACTTCTCGATTCTGCGGGCGGCCGTGGATTGCGGCGCGGATTGCATCGTCGTGCGGGATCTGCCTCTCGCGCTCACGGCGCTCGCCGTCGGCCGGCGACTCGGCCTCCCCGTCGTCTATGACATGGCGGAGGTGTATCCGGAATTCCTGCGCGATCGCGTCGAATTCGGCCGTGCGTCGTTCCTCGATCGCATCGTGAAGAATCCGAGCGGCGCGGAGCGCGTCGAGCGAGCCGTGCTGCGACGCGCCGACGCGGTGGTCGTCGTCTCCGACGAATCGCGGGACCGCTGCGTCCGGCTCGGCGTGCCGGCGAATCGAATCGTCCACGTCGGAAACACGCCCGAAGACCTCGAGGCGATCGGCGCCGTGCCTCGAGATCCCTCGCGCGACGCCCCGGCCTTCGACGAGTTCAGTCTCTTGTTCGTCGGCATTCTCATGTGGGACCGCGGCGTCGCCGACGTCGTGCGAGCGCTGCCGCTGATCCGCGAAGCATTCCCTAAGACGCGACTCGTCGTCGCCGGCGACGGCGACGAGCGCGGAGAAATCGAACGACTCGTCGCCGAGTCCGGCCTCGAGGCGAGCGTCGACCTGCTGGGGTGGAGGGAGCACGCTTCGCTCCCCGAGCTTTATGCAGCCGCGGACGTCGGGCTTCTGCCCTTTCGCGCCGGACGGCACGTGAAAATCACACTCGCCAACAAGCTGTTCGATTACATGGCCGCCGGCGTCCCGATCGTCGCATCGGATTTGCCGCCGATGCGGCGCGTTCTCGACGAAACGCACGCGGGCGTCTTCTTCGCGCCCGGCGACTCGGCATCACTCGCCTCCGCCGTGATCTCGCTTCTCCGCGATCGTGCGACGCGTCGGCGGCTCGCCGACAACGGGCGGCGAGCCGCCGCCGAGAAGTACAACTGGCGCGAAGATGAAAAGCGCTTCCTCGAGATCTTCGCGTCGACTCGCGCGCCGGTCAGCGGCCGGCCGCTATCCCCGCGAGGCGCAGCGACAGTCCGTTGACCGACATTCCGAACGGAACGTTGAGGCGAGGAATCTCGTACGGCGCACGCGCACCTTCGGCCGCGACCCATCCGCCCTCGACGCGAACGGCGGCGGCGTAGCCGACTTCCGCCGCGATGTCGCGGACCGGCTCCGACCAGAACCCATACGGGTAGCTGAGCCAGGGAATCGTCGCGTCTGGAAACCACGCTCTGAGCCATTCGAACGACGACGAAAGTTCCTCGCGCACGTCGGCGTCGGTGAGAGCACGAAGATTTGGATGCGACCACGTGTGCGAACCGAGCGTCACGCGCGATTCGGCGACGGCCCGCTCGATCTCCTCGAGTCGGGCGATGCGTGGGCGCCGCTGCAGCTCGGCCGGAAAATTCCCGGAGGATTTGGCCCAGCTCACCACGCCGTCGCCTTTTCCCGCGAGCTCCACGAGCGCGTGGTTGCGCACCGCCTCGGGAAGCCCGGCCCCGCCGGGTCGCGAGAGCGCGTCCCACCAGGTCACCCGGCCCAGAAGCCCGGGAGCGACGAAAACGGTCGACGGCATGTCTCGGCGGGCGAGCTCCCGGAGCCCGGCGTCGAGCGCGCCGGCGTAGGCGTCGTCGAACGTGATGACCACGCGCGGCCGGCCGCGCACGCCCGGCGCGTCGAAGATCGACGCCAGCGGTACCACGTCGTGCGTTCGACGAATCGCGTCGAGCTGCTGGGCGAACTCGCGTTGCGGCAAATGGAGCGTCGCATCGCCTTCGGCGACTTCGCCGGTCGGAACGATGTTGTGATACGCGAGCACCAACACGCGCGAGCGGTGCGCGCGCCGTGTGAGGCGGGGCACTCCGCTCGCGAGGATCGCCGATTCCGCGACGCGCTTGAGCCGCCGATTCATCCCTCGACGATCCGCGAAAGGTGATCGGCCAGCAGCTCCGCTTGCCGCCTGCGGTCGAATCGCCCGTCCCGCCCGACGGCGTGCGGACGGCGCCCGTCGACGAACTCGAGATAACGGCGTTCGATCACAGCGGCCATGCCGTCGACGTCATCCGGCGCGACGACGTCCGCGTCGGTTCCTTGAAACATCTTGGCCGTCGCGCTGTGCGCTTCCGCGAGGACGAGCAACCAAGAATCGAAGCGAACGTACTCGAACAGCTTCGCCGGAACGCACTGGTGCGTAGCCTGGGGCAGGTTGAGGAGCATCGTCGCGCCGGCGGCGAATCTGAGCGCGTCGTCGCGCGGTCGAGCGCCGCCCAGCGTGAGATAGTCGCCGAACCCTTCGTGCTCGGCCATCGCGCGGACGCTTTGTCCGGCGAACTCCTCGACTTCACCGATGAATTCCGCGCCGAATTGCGACGGCGTCAGCCGATGGCGCCGCGCGACCGATGCCGCGGCGCGGAAGAACGGCCCGGGGTTGCGGTCCATGTAGATCGAACCCGCGAATCGCACCACGAAGCGTCCGTCGGCCTCGACCGCGGGGATCGGCTCGTCGTCGGAGCCGTTGCTGACCGTCACGATTCGATCGGCCGCGGCCGGATACAATCGCCGCATCTCGTCGCGCGCCAAGTCGGTGTTCATCACGACCAGTTTGGCCGACCGGACCGCGCGCTTCTCGTAATGCCGCGCGATGGCGAACCAGAGTCGGCTCGTCGAATCGCCGTGCTCGAGCTCGAACGCGCTCCATGGATCGCGCAGGTCCATGACGTGCGGCGCGCCGAGCCGCAGCGCGACGGTCCTCGCCGCGTCGTGCACCATGTGCGGCGGTCCGGAGCTGACGACGGCGTCGTAGCGGTTCGCGCGACCCAACCCGGCGCCCGTCGCTATCGCCGCGCGTCCCCAGGCGCGATCGCGTTCGACGCGAACGATCGACGCATGCGCGTGCACGAGCCAGCGCTTTTTTTGTCGCGGCGCCGAACCGTTGGCGCTCGCCCGTCCCGTCGTCGGCGCCGCCGCCCCTGCGCGCGACGTGCGGGACCGAAACGAACGCACAACGCGCAACATGCCCGCCTCCATTCTCGCCAACCAAGGCTCGATCTCGACGGCCGAGTAGACGCGAACGTGGGCCGGCAGCTGCTCCATCCGCCGCATGTCCGGCGAGCGAAGCTTCGACACGTCGCGCATGATGACGTCGATCGCCCACCCATTCGCGCTGAAGAACTTCGACATCTGTTCCCAGCGCAAACCGCCGACGGCTCCGTCGGGCGGAAAATGGTACGTCAGCAGCAATAGTCGCCGCCGCGGCGCGCTCGCGTCGCCGCGGATCTTCGACTCGAAAACCGGCGTCGGCGCCGCCATCGGCTCCTCGCCCGTCAACGCGCCGCGGCTTTGTCGAGAGACCGGCGTGCCGAGCCGTCGCGCGCGCGAAACGCTTCGATGATTCGTTCCGCCGCCCGCCCATCCCACCCTTCGGGACGGCGCTCCGCCACCGGTGCCGTCGCGCGCATGGCCGCGTCGAAGAGGTCGCGCGGGTCCGGAACCAACGCGTTCGTTCCCTCGGTCACGGTGATCGGGCGCTCGGTGTTCTCGCGCACGGTCAGGCACGGAACGCCAAGCGCCGTCGTCTCCTCCTGCAGCCCCCCCGAGTCGGTGATCACGACGCGAGCCCCCTCCACGAGATTGAGCATCTTTGGATAGGGCAGGGGCTCGAGCACGCGCGTCTTCCCGAGCGACAGCCCCGAGGCGGCCAACCGCTGCGCCGTGCGCGGATGCGCGGCGAATATCACGGGAGCCTGCTCTGCGAGCTGCGACAACGCGTCCGCGATCGACTCGAGGCGCGAGGAATCATCGACGTTGGACGGCCGGTGCAGCGTGACGACGAAGGCCGAGCCGCGTGTCAGCCCGATCGACTCGCGAAAGCCGGTGCGGCGCGCCATGTCGAGCGCGAAGAAGAGCGAATCGATCATCACGTTGCCGACGAACTCGATTTCCTCGTCGGGCTCGCCTTCGGCGCGCAGCGTCTCGACGGCATCGCGCGAAGGAACGAGCAGCAGGTCGGCGAGCCGGTCGGTGACCATGCGGTTGATCTCTTCCGGCATGCGTCGGTCGTAGCTGCGGAGTCCCGCCTCCACGTGCGCGACGCGCACGTTCATCTTCGACGCGACCAGCGCCGCCGCCGCCGTCGAGTTGACGTCGCCGTAGACCACGACCCAATCCGGCGCGTATCGCTCGAGCACCGGCTCGAAGCGTTCCATGATCCGCGCGACCTGTACGGCGTGCGACGACGAGCCCACTTCCAGGTTCACGTCCGGCGGGCGAATCGCCAGGTCGCGGAAGAAGGACCCCGAGAGGGCATCGTCGTAGTGCTGCCCCGTGTGAACGACGCACTGCTCCAATCCCGCGGCCTCGGCAGCACGGTGAACGGGCGCGAGTTTCGGAAAATTCGGCCGCGCTCCCACGACGTGGAGCAGTTTCATGTGCTGGCCCTGGCGAGTTGGGACACGTCTCCGTCCGTCTTGCCGGCTCTCCGCCCCACGAGCCGGACGTACAAATCTTCGTACGCCGTCGCGACGGCGTCGAGGCCAAACGCCGTCGCCACACGCCAGCGCGCGCGCCGCGCGCTTTCGTCGCGCACCGACGATTGGGCGAGCAAGCGCTCCCACGCGTCGGCCATCGCCTTCGGTTGCCCAAACGGTACCAGATTGCTCGACAGCGACGGTCCCAAGACCCCCGCGTTGCCGCCGACGTCTGTGACGATCGGCGGAATGCCCATACTCATGGCTTCGAGCAAGCTGATGGACGTTCCTTCGCTCCGCGACGACATCGAGAAGAGCGAGAACGAAGATAGAAGATCGTGAATGTCGCTTCTCCATCCGAGCAGGTGAACGCGTCCCTCCAACTCGAGTCGTCGAATCTGCCCGGCGATGGCCTCGCGCGTGCTTCCTTCGCCCGCCAGAACGAGCACGGCATCCCGCCCGGTCGGCCGGCGCGCGAAGTCCGAGAACGCCTCCACCATCTGATCGTATGCCTTGATCGGCTCGAGGCGTCCGATGCTCCCGACAATCGGCGTCGAGGCGCCGAGACCGAGCTCCCGGCGGACAGCGCCGGTGTCGGCTATCGGTTTGAACTGCTCGGTGTCGATTCCATTCGGTATGCAGGCGATCTTGGCGTTCGAAATTCGGAGTGCGCGCGGCAGCTCCTCCGCGAGCCGCTGTGAAACGGCGACGACCACGTCGGTCCGCCGAGCCGCCGCACCATCGAACAGACGATCCGACCAGAGGTCGGGATTCCGGCGTCCGTGTTCCGTGTGAACGAGCGCGCCCACGCCGGCGCGTCTGGCCGCGAGCGAGGCCTTGTACCAGATGCCGCTGTGCGTGTGGACTAGATCGGGAGCGATCTCGCGAATCGTCGCGGTCAGGCCGCGGGGGTTCAACATCGAGAACCGCGACATCGGCTTGGCAACATGGAGCTGTGCTACCCGGTCGAGTCCTTCTGCGAAACGCCCGAGGTACTGGAGGCACAACAGGTGAAGCTCGAAGCGGTCGGCGTCGGTTCGCGTGACCAGATCGGCGATGACGCGCTCCATCCCGCCCCAATTGAGGTTCTGAACGATGTGCAGGACGCGCATCCGTCGGCGAGTCATCGTCGTTTGAACCAGTCCACGGTTTCGCGCCAGAAAGGCGCCGGGTCCGACAGCCGCAGTATTTCCAACCGATCTCCACGGCGCCAACGGAACATGTCGATCAGCGTCCTCGGCAGCGACGGAGCGTCCGCCGGTAGGGCAAGCTCCTCTCTCGACTTTCTGACTCGGGCGAGGAGATGACTGGCCTCGCCCCATTCCCAGCGGCTACGAATGCCCGGCCGAAGCGCGCCGGCGTGAACCGCGCCGACGTTGCCTTCTCCGGTCCGCGCGACGCGAGCGAGCAAAGCTGGAAAATCCACTCCCGCGTCGATCGCGAGCTGAAGCGATCCCCAAAAACGTCCGTTTACCTCCATGAGGTAGGGATCGCCGGTCGACGCTTCGACCTTGTACTCGATCATCGCGACGCCCTGCCACATGAAACAATCGAGGAGCGCCCGCGATTTCGCGACGAGCTCCGGATCGGGAAGAATTGCCTCTCGATACACGCTCACGCCACCCGACGGAGGATGCTCGCGGATTCTTCGGTGCCCAAAGACGGCCACCGTCTCTCCGTTCCACACCAGAAGAAAAACGCCGATCCCGGGGCCGACGACGCGTTGCTGGACGAGAAGCGGAAAGGCCCCATCGGGATACGAGGCGATCCGCGCTTCGAGCTCGGCGGCGTCGGCGGCGTGCGACACGCCGACCTTCGCGCGCTTCGCGCCGATCTCCACGACTGAGCGCGATGGCTTGACCACGACTGGAAAGCGAAGAGAGGGAATGTCGACGTCGTGGGCCGTCGATCGAGATTCGACCACCCGCTGTTCCGGGACCGAAATGCCGAGCTTCGACGCGATGCGCAACAGCGCGCCCTTGTCGGAGATGCGGCGCATTTGGTCGAGCGTCGCGAAGGGAATCGTGATGCCGCGAAACTGCTCGCGCGCTTCGAGAATGGGCAGCAACGAATCGTCGGCGATCGGAATCAGCAATCCGACGTTGTTGGCCTCCGTCGCGGACCGAATAGCCGTTACGAATGACGCGGGATCGACGAGGGCTGACGGGACCTGGATTTTCCCGGCGGCGAATCGAGAAGCACCGGCCAGCGAAGTCTTGCGCTGCGCGGCGACGATGACGCGAAACCCGGCCGCGCCCAACGAACGAACGACGGCTAGAGCCGCGCGCTGTTCGCCGTCGGTCACCAGGACGACGTTGGGGTCCGGCGTCACGCTTGAATTGTCCAGAACCGACTCGGAGCGCTAGACGGCGTTGGGTCCCAACGTGGCGCGCCTGCCTCGTGCGACTGGTCGACGCGCGGGCGTTCCGACGGTGAGGCCGAACTGCTGGACGCAGGCCATCTGAATTCCCATCGCGATCGCCGGCAGCACGTACGACTGGTCGCTCCACGCAAACGAGACGAAGGTCGCACAGACGACGAATCCGAGGATCGAGATCGGAACGTACAGCGTCGCCAGGTAGACGAATCGTTGATCGGGTGTTCCGTCGCGGGCCCACGACGCGGGCATCTTGCGGCGCAACCTGATCAGCGGCACGGTGCTCCCGACCACCAGAGCGACCCACACGAGGAGGCCTGGGATTCCCGTCTCCGCGCCAGCCTCCACCCACGAATTGTGCGGCGCGGTCCACTTCACGCCGATGTTCCGAGACATGAGTTCCTTGGCGTAGTCGGAATACATGCCTTCCTGCATCGAGAAATTGTCGATTCCCAATCCGAAAAAGGGATGGTCCATCATGTAGCCGATGCCGCGCTTGGCGATCTGTCGCCTGCCCATGCCGGCGTCCCAGTTGTAGTCGGCCGTCGGATTCGTGACGATGCTCTGCATCGATTCCCAGTAGCCTTCAGGCGCGAAGATCGCCAGCGTGGCCGCGATCCCGCCGACGTACATCACTCGCTTCACCGGGGAGATGCCGGGCAGGAATAGCAAGAGCGCGGCTCCGACCGCGACGATGCCGAAGAATGCGCCGCGCGAGCCCGAGATCACGATCGTCTCTGCGCACAGGACGAGTCCCGCGATGCACAAGATCCGCCAGATCCCCTTCGTGGTCTGCGCCGCGAACAGCGTCAACGGCACCGTCATGACGACGATCGTGCTGACGTCGTTCGCGTCGTAGACCGCGCCGCCGCGTTGTTTCGAGAGGTGCGTGATGAAGACGGAGATGAACGAGAGGAGGACGCCGGCAAGCGCCGTCGCCCAAATCATGCGGCGGACGTCGCTCAAATTGCGCAGGCTGACGATGAGGAGCAGCGCGACGGCGAGCGTCTTCCAGTAGTTCGTGAGGATGTAGTACGCCGCGTGCCCCATCGAGATTCCAAAGAGCGCCGACCCGCAGGCGAGCGCTGCTTGCAAGAGAATCAGCTGCGGCACCCGATAATGAAAGACCTCGAGATTCACCGATTTTTTGAAGTTCAACACGGCGTAGAACGCGCATCCGCAAAAAATCAGGAGGCTCGGCCGAATCAACTGCGCCGCGGGAATCTCACCCGTCGTCTTGCTGATGGTGTCCACCAGCAGGATGAGGATGCCGATGCGGAACGGATCTCGAAGGAGGCTGGTTGCCTTGGCTTGGGTCTGGCGGACTACGCCACGAGCAGTACCGGACGGACCCCGGCCTGCACTGGGCGGAACGCTTCCGCGGATCCGTGGGCTTCTTAGCGGCGTGGCTGGCATTCAGCGTCTTTGGCGTTTCGGCGGCCCCGGGGCACCCGAAGCCCATTGGCGCACAACGTGTTAACCTATCGACGAAGCGTGATTAGACAAGCAACCTTTCGTGCCTGGAACCCCGGTTGGCGAGCGTATGACTTTTGAGAGCGGGTGGCGTCCTTTTGGGGTGAGAAATGCCGTCGCGAAACGTGCCAGCGCGCCAAATCGCCAGCGTGTGAACGAGGCCGAGCCATGACCGCGCTCGCCTACGTCTTCCTGCTCCTTCCCGTCGGCCTCCTGGCTTACAGCTACGCGATCTACCCGGCTCTCCTGTGGATCGGGGCCGGACTGCGTCGCGCGGACGAGAGCATGGGGGCCGGGCTGGCCGGGTCGCCGTACCAGCCGACGGTCACCGTGGTCGTACCAGCGTACAACGAAGAGCGACAAATCGCCGGTGCCATCGACGCGCTTCTCCAGCAGGACTACCCGCGTGAGCGATCCCAGTTGCTGATCGTCTCGGACGCTTCGACTGACGCGACGGACGACATCGTGCGGTCATACGCCGATCGCGGAGTCGAGCTTCTGCGAATGCCGGTCCGCGGCGGAAAGACCGCGATCGAGAACGCAGCCTGTGGTGTGATCCGAGGGGAGATCGTCGTCAACTCCGACGCCTCCATCCGGCTACACCGCAGTGTCATCACCAATCTGGTTGCTCGATTGCAGGACCCGACGGTCGGTGTCGCCTCTGGGCGCGACGTCAGTGTCTCGGCCCGCGACTCGGCCAATAGCGTTGAGGCCGGGTACGTGGACTACGAGATGCGGCTCCGGGATCTGGAGACACGCACCGGCGGCATCGTGGGCGCATCTGGTTGCTGCTATGCGATTCGAACCGAGCTCCACCGCCTTCCAATCGCCTCCGACCTGAGCCGCGATTTCTGCGCGCCGCTGACGGCGAAGCGACACGGATTCAAGGCAGTTTCAGTGAACGAAGCCCTCGCATACGTTCCGCGCACGGCGTCGCTACGACGCGAATACGTTCGAAAGGTTCGGACGATTTCGCGGGGAATGGAAACGCTGTACAGCACGCGACAAATGTTGGACCCGATGCGCTATGGCTCGTTCGCGTGGAAACTGGTGAGCCACAAGGTGTGTCGCTGGCTCGTCCCGTTGATGGGCGTTCCCGCCGCCGCAGCCCTCGTCGTACTCGCGAGGGCCCACGCCTGGGCGGCGTGGCTGGCCCTGTTTTCGCTCGCCGTTGCCGGTGTCGCGATCGTGGGCGCTCTCTGGCCCGAGGGAAAACGAATGCCGCGCCCCATAAGTATCGTGGCATTCGCAGTGGCGGCGAACGTCGCCGTCGTGCACGCGACTGCGCGGTTGTTGCGCGCACGAGAAGACAAGATCTGGGAACCGACTCGTCGCGACGTCGTCGCCCCGATCGCATGACCGAGGCGCCCATTTCGAACCCGGTGTCCGCGTCACCCGTCAGTTCGCGGATCAAGCGCGTGTTGCCGGCGTTCATTGTCGACGCGGCCCGCGACTGTCGGGGTTTGCCCTCATACACGGTTGCGGCCTACGTCCGCCTCCGTCTCGCGCGCGCCTTCCGGCTCCGCTCCGATCGCCCGAAGCTCCGCGGTTCGCCTCGCTCGCTGCTATTCGTTTGCCACGGAAACGTGATGCGGAGCCCTGTCGCCGCCGAGCTATTTCGTGCTCGGATGCCCTCGGGCGCCGCGATTGGAGTCGAATCCGGCGGAACGTGGACGCGGGAAGGCCGCGTCGCCGATCCTCGCGCAGTCGCCGCTGCGGCCCGACTCGGGATCTCCCTTCAGGCCCACAGATCGCGCGTGATCACTCCGGCCATGGTTCAGCGCGCGGATCTGATCTGCGTGATGGACTATCGCAACGAGGCGGAGATCGTGTCCCGCTATTCGACCGCGGCGGCCAAAACGATCCTGCTCGGCGGCGTGGATGAGTCGTCTGAGGGCCCTTCGATTCCTGACCCCTATATGCTCGACTCGGACGCGATTGCGGCGATCTACGCTCGTCTCTCGGCTGCGGTCGATGCCCTCGTGCACGGACTAGCCACGTCCTAGTTGTTCCGATCCCGACCACAAACGAAAAGGCCGACTCGTGATGAGAGTCGGCCTTCGCTTTTCGAACCGGTGTCTTACCAGCCGCCCTTGCGGAACAGGATCACCGGAACCGTCATCGACATGATGCGGAGGTCCTCCATGACGCCCTGGCGACGCACGTACTCGAGGTCGAGCTGGACCTTTTGGCGCACGTCATCGATGCACGCGTCGTACGACTGATTGACCTGCGCCCATCCGGTGATTCCCGGTTTGACTCGGTGACGTTGCTGATATTCCGGAATGTGACGTCGGAGCTCGGCGACGATCGTCGGTCTCTCGGGGCGCGGTCCCACGATGTTCATGTCGCCGCGCAACACGTTCCAAAGCTGCGGCACTTCGTCGAGCCGTGTACCGCGCAGGAACCGACCGAAGAGCGTGACGCGCGGATCGGCCTTGGATGCCCAGACCGCCCGGCCGTCGGCCTCTGCGTTCACCTGCATCGTGCGGAACTTGTACATCGTGAACAGACGGCCGCCATGGTCGTAGAGGCGCCGGTCGCAGTTGCGAGCGAAGCGCCAGCGGCGGTCGACACCCACGCGAGTCTGCGAATAGAGCACCGGTCCGCGCGAGGTGAGCCTGATCGCGATCGCGATCAGCGCGATGAGCGGGGCGAGCACCACGAGCGCGACGGCGGCGATGACGACGTTCAGCGCGCGCGACACCGATTCGTCGCGCTCACGTGGAGCGACTTCGTTGTCAGAACCAAGCGCGAATCCAACGTCGGCGAACGCCGTCGTGGTGATCGGGCGTTCAGCGTCGACGAAGAGCGCCGGACGAACGGCGCTACCTCGGCTTACCGGCTTTGCCTCGGCAGCACCCGCCGACCGCACACGCAACGGACGAGAAAAGCTTGCCTGCAAACCCTGCATGGGGGGAACGACCCTCCACTCGAGACCAAGATGATCCGACCGCTTCGGGCCCTACGTCAAGACCGACAGCGTGGGGGAATCTCATGCACCCTGCGTGCTCGCGCGCGGCTTAGATGCAGATATTCGTAAGCCTTTGATTCAAAACGATTTGTCAAAAACAACCCTGTGACACGCGCCGCATGGAACCGCTGAACGTGTTGCGATCGTCCCACAGATCCCGAATTGCCGCAACAAACCGCTTTGATCAGGTTTTTTGCAACGCCCTCGAGCCGGACGCACTTTCGCTCATGTCGTCGCTGTAGTCGTAGCCCGAAGCGTACCCGTAATACTGGAATTCCCCTTCCAGCTGCACCGCGTTCAAAACCGCGCCCATGATGTTGATCGGAAGCCGGTCGGCCAGCAGCAACTTGGCTGCGGCCAGACGCCGCTCCGTTCTGCCCGCCCGAAGCACCACGACCATGTTCGAGACGGCCGAGCCAATGGCGTATGCATCGATCCCGGCATTCAGCGGCGGCGTGTCGAACAGCACCACGTCGTACCGATTGCGAAGCTCGGCAACGAGCCTCGGCAGTGCCGCCGACGTGAGCAGTTCCGGCCCGTTCGGCCGCCGCCGGCCGCACGACGTGAACGCGAGCCGTTCGTGTGACGTCGGGCGGATGATCTGCGATGCGTCTGCCGCGCCCGCAAGATAATCGGTCAGACCGTTCTCCATGCTCAGTCCGAACACCTCGTGCGCCATTCCGCGGCGGGTGTCGCCGTCCACGAGAATCGTGCGGTAGCCGGCGTCGGCGAAGGACATCGCGAGATTGGCCGACACGAACGATTTCCCGTCGCCCGGCTGCGGGCTCGAGATGGCGACCGTGATGGGCGTCGTTCCCGCATGCCGAACGTGCATTCGAAGTGAACGGAACGCCTCGACGAGGTGCGCGATCTGCTCCGGCGAGCGCGTGTTCACGGTGCCACGCGGGAACTTCGGAATCGCCGCGGCGATGCTGAGACCGAGGTCGTTCGTCACCTGCTCGGGATAGCGAATCCGCTTGTCCATCATGTCGAGCAACAGGGCCAACGCGATCGCGCCGCCGACGCCTGCGAGCAACGCCATCGCCATCAGCCTCGGTGCCGTGTTCTTCGACGGCGACAGTGGGGCGATCGCCGTGTCGAGGATTCGGACGTCGGGTGTCGTGCTCGCTTCGGAGAGCTGCGCCTGTGTGTACGTCGTCTTGATCGTGCCGTAGATCTGCGCTTGAACGTCGACCTGCCGCCGCAGGCGCATCTCTTCGATCGTCCGCGCGGGAATCGCCTGCATTTCGACCGACTCGGTGCTGATTCGCTGCGCATACTGCAGCTCGCGCTCCTTGAGCTGCGTCAGCAAACTCTGGGCGAGCCGCGGAATGGTCTGCGTCTGAAGCTGATCGATGTCCGCGCGAAGATCCTTGACCGTCGCGTATTCATCGGTGAAGGCCTGCCGCGCCGCCGCGAGTTTCGCCCGCGCGGTATTCAACTGTTCGAACGCGTCACGAAGGGCCTTGGCGCTCGGGCTATTGCTGACGCTCGGAATCAGCAGCGCGGCTTCGACCGAGACGCTGTCGGATGGGTTGGCGAGAATCTTCTCCAGCGCTTCGCGATCCTGCTTGAGGTCCTCGTAGTCGAACTTTTGCGTGAAGTAATTCTTGATCGCCGGGTCGGTCGACGCCGGAACTCCGGGAGCGACCGGCGTACCGGGCTCGCCGGGCTTCGTGATCGTCTGAACGCGGAACGTTTCGAGCTGATTCTCCGCGTCGTGCAGACTGCGCTCGGCGGTCGACAGCTGTCCGGCCAGAATGTTCGAGTATTCGACGACGTTCTGTTTCTTGAGCTGCGCGGCGACGTTGATGTATTCGTGCATCCACGCGTTCATCGTGCGCGCGGTCCCCTGGGGGTCCGGGTCGTGCATCGTCATCGACAGGAAGCTGCTTCCCTGCGGCAGGTTCGCGGTCAGTCGGTTGATGTAGCTGATCGCCGTCTCGCGCGGCGTGGAGACCGTGAACTGGACCTTCTTGGTCCCCGCGCCGGAGAACACCTCGGCAGGGAGCAGCCACTTGAAGCCGAGGCGCCGGCCGATCGAATCGGTGGCCGCCCCGCTGTCCACAGCAGTTCCACCTTGCGGCGTGAGGCTCCACCGCTTTCGATCGCGGTCGATCGCCAAGTCATAGCGTCCCGCGGCGAAGCGGTCCCCGATGGTGAACCCGCGCAGGGCCACCGAGTCGGCCGAGTTCGAAGGGCGGACGTAAAGATTGAGGTTGCGTACGACGGCGTCCGCGACGCGGGTGCTCCTCAGCAACTCCACCCACGCGCTCGACGTCAGAAGCTCGTCGGCCTTGAACGCGCCGACACGTTGCGACATCGGCGTTTCGGCCTGGACCCAGATGGTCGACGTGACGTCGTAGACGGGCTCTACGAACCGCGTTGCCACAACGCCGCCGGCGATCGCCACCAGTATCACGGCGACCATCAGCCAGCGGTACCGTCGCATTGCGCCACGGGCGCGCTCGAGCGGCTGGCCCGGAAGCGCTGCCGGCGGCAGCCCCGGCTCCGGCATCTGGAGCGCGGTCGAATCCGAAGAAGGAACGAGTTGCAGCGGAGCGGCGTCGTCTGACATGGCGTGTATGGTGAGACGGTCGTTCGGGACGGCTGTTCGACCGTGTCGGAGACAATTACCTGAGTCGAGTGATCGTATAAAGCAAAGACGCTGCGGAAAGACCCACGGAGATGGCAGTAAGCCACGAAAAATGGCTCTGCCCCGGTACGAAGACCTCGTCGCCCGCGCGAAGGTGGAGACGGTCGAGCGACATGCCGTCGGCCAGGGCGGCGCGGGTATCCTGCTCGTCCCAGATGACATCCGCGCCGCGGCGAATCACGATTCCGGCCATGTTCGCATCCCCTCCGGGGCCGCCGGCCTGCATGATCAAGTCGCTCAGCGGTGCATCCGCCTTGGTATAGACGTACCCAGGCCTTCCGACCAGGCCAAGCACCGCGACCCGCACCAAGGGCGTGCTTCGCACGCTCGGCTCCTTGATGTACTGGGCAAAGTGTTCGGTCAACTTGTCGTTCAGTTCCGAGCGCAGGACGCCATCGAGTGACAGATCAGCCATGCGTTGGAACTCCAACCGGCGGCCCGCTCGAACGATGTTCGTGTCAGGGATTCCGATGAAGTCCTTCGGCATCAGGGCATTTCCGTGCACCTCGATGAGGATGCGGTCTCCGTCTTGGAAGTCCCCTTTCTCCAGACGTTGGCGCAGTAGCCACGCCTCGTTAGGTCGGTGCTGCCCCTCGGCTGCCTTTGCCTGTGCCTCGATCTCGGCCCGGCTCTCGAACTCACGGCGAGGAGACGGCTGAACCGACACCCCGGTCTGAGCTCCGCACGGGAAGCCCAGGGAGAGCAGAATGGCGAAAGCGGCGGTGGTTCTCAGCGATACAGTGTGACCGGTCATGGACTCGGGTTTGTCTCAGTAGTTGGGCGACGATGATCCGTTACCCGATAATACGACATTGCAACATCTTGAGACCACTTGGAAGCGGCGCCCGCTGTACCAAGTCTCGGCCCCCATGGGCGAAAACCATGCTCGTCGCGACCCAGGGTCGGCGCGGTTAACGCGGCCCGCTAGTATGCCCTGCAAAAGGTGTTGTTGCAACCCAGCAACGACGGGCTGCATGCATGCAACAGGCCTACCATTGGGTGGTCTTCTTAACGAAACCGCAAGTTGCTGGTTATCGGACCGCACAATAGTGTTCGGCCAGAACGGCAGGGTTCTCGCATGGGCCGTTCCCCCATGTCCCGAAAAGCGCAAGTCGATCGTCTCTGTGGAGTCTGTGGAGTCGTCCTTGCGGCAGAAACCCGGGCCGCGGACAGGTTGCCTACCTACCCTGAAAACTGGAAAACGACGCTTGCTGCTGAGTAAGACGCTCGGAGTCGGGTCACGTTCGCGCATCGTGTGGAGCCCCCGACACGTCATCGTCGGCCTTTTTGCCCTCAGCTGCCTGTCGTGCGGCGGCGACGGCGGTCTTGTTGGTGGACAGCAACAAGTGGGCTCGATCCTCATCGACGTCCCGCCGTCGCAATTCGAGCGCGGAACCAAGAAGAAGTTCAACGCCACGGTCAACGACATCCACGGCAAGGTCATCGACGTTCCCGTGGTGTGGCAAAGCAGCAAGGTCGGTGTCGGTGTATTCGATGCGAATGGCGTGTTCACCGCTGTCGATACGGGAACGACGATCGTCACGGCGACGTCCCTCGGGGTGTCTTCGGGCGAGCTGCCGATCCAAGTCGTATGGACCGGCGCCGCCAAGATCGCGACGTTCGCTTGGACTCAGCCCAACGCCGCGACGCCCAACGCGGTCGTGTCCGATTCCGTGCGCGTGCTCATCACGAATCCAAACAACGCGCTGGTCGGCGGGGCGCGAGTGCTCTTCACGGTGACCGCGGGCGGCGGCAGCGTGTCGCCTTCCGTCGCGACATCCAGCCCGAATGGTCTCGCGGCGACGCGCTGGACGCTGGGACCGCAGCCGGGGGTGAACACGATCACGGCGACCGTCGTGGACACGACCAATCAGAAACTCACGTTCGTCGTCCCGAACCCGGTCGAATTCTCGGTGAAGTCGTACCCGGCATTGTCGGCGGTCGCCGGCGACAAGCAGACCGCGCAGATCCTGACCGACTTGCCCGTCGCGCCGTCGGTGAAGCTCGTCGACAGTCTCGGGCACCCGCGCCTCGGGGTGCCGATCACCTTCTCGCCGACCGGTGGTGGCCGCGTCGCCGCGCCGATCGTTTCGACCGGCGCCGATGGTGTCGCATCGCCCGGCACGTGGACGCTTGGCGATGTTCCTGGAACGCAAACTCTCGTCGCGCGCGTCGAAAGCGGAACGCTCAACATTCAGGCGACCGGTACCGGCACGCCGATTCACTACACGCCCGTGAAGCTCGCAGTCGGCGGCTTCTCGACATGCGGCCTCGACGCCGCCGGCATGGCGACGTGCATGGGTCAGGAGCCACAGATCGGCGGCGGTGACACGCTCAGCAAGTCCGTTCCGACTGCCGTTGGGACCAGCGTGTCGTTCCAGAACATCGTCGGCAGCTCGACACATTTCTGCGGCGTCGCGAGCGGCGGGACCGTGTACTGCTGGGGGTTCAACGCGCTCGTCGACACCACCGGACACAACGCGGGACTTGCGGGCGTACCGACTCAGTTGCAGAGCAGCTTGTCGTGGGCTCAAGTCGCGACGGGCGCCGCGCACACGTGCGGTCTGACGACCGACCAGGATGCCTACTGCTGGGGATCGAATCAGGTCGGCCAGCTGGGTACGCGTGGCGACACGACGTCCATGTTCAAACCGACGATCGTCTACGGTGGCTTCAAGTTCTCGACGATCGCTTCCGGCGTGAACCACGTTTGCGCGTTGACGCTGTCGCACGACGCGCTCTGCTGGGGCTCGAATCAATTCGGTCAACTCGGCGACGGCACCGGCACGAATCGCGTGGCGCCAACCCTCGTCACGGGCGGCCTCGCGTTCCAGTCGATCGCCGGCGGCGATCCGTGGACCTGCGGGCTTTCTACCACGGGCAAGGCGTACTGCTGGGGTGCGGTGCAGGGCGTCGGCACCGTGGTCACGCCGCACGCTTATGACAATGCGCCGGTGTTCGTCTCGCTCACCGTCGGAAGTTTCCATGCCTGCGGGTTGACCGGCGACGGCTCCGCGTACTGCTGGGGCAACAATCAGTTCGGCCAGGTCGGTGACAGCACGACGGTCAGCCGCACGGATCCGACGGCGGTTGTCGGCGGATTGAAATTCAAGTCCATCGCCGCCGGAGTGGCGCACACCTGCGGCATCACCACCGACGGCTCGTTGGCGTGCTGGGGACTCAATCTCGCCGGCGAGCTCGGGGACAAGACGACGGCGACGCGCAGCGTTCCGAGGTTCGTCGTGCTGGGAGTCATTCCGTAGTCAGTTGGTTCGAGCGGCTAGGCCGTGCGCGACCGGCCCGGCAGTCGTCGGGACCGGCCTTGGATCCTCCAGACCACTTAGAGATCTCATGAGGCTCATCGGCGGTTGGCGTTCCCTTGCCCTGGTGGTGGCGTTCGCGTCGGCGGCGCACGGCTTCGCGACCACGGCTCGCGCGCAGGAGCCGGAGTCGATCACCGGCCACGTGTCGGCCGGCGGGTTGCCCGTGCAGGGAGCGTCGGTGCGGATCCGCGAATTGGGAATCGGTACGACGACGAACGCCGAGGGCCGCTTCACGTTCATCGTGCGCTCGTCGAGCGTCCGAGGGCAGACGGTGACGCTCGAGGCGCGACACGTTCGATACAATCCCGCCAGCGTCGGAATCGCGCTCACCGGCGGGACCCTGACTCACGACTTCGAGCTGTTCCCCGTCGGTGATTCGCGCGGTGCCACCGTTCAAACGGCCGAGGCCAGCGGACCGGCGCCGGGTCAGCGGGCGACGATCGAACCGGTGCGGCCCACGGTCGACAGTACCGCCTTCGACGAGCTGGCCGGACCCACCGACTTCGTCAGCGCGCTCGCCGGGCGAGTGGTCGGTCTCGACGTGACCAGTGCGTCGGCGACCGGTGGTTCAGCCGTCGCGATCCTTCGCGGCTATCGCACCATTCTCGGAAACACACAGCCGCTGTTCGTGCTCGACGGAGTGCCGCTCGAGAACACGAGCTTCGTCGTGCCGGGACAGGCATTCGGCACCGGCGGGTTCGACTACGGGTCGCCGATCCAGGGCATCGAGCCCGCGGAAATCGCATCGGTCCAGGTGCTGCGCGGTCCAGCGGCGGCGATCTGGGGAGGGCGGGCTGCGAACGGGGTCATCCTCGTCACGACGCGCGGCGGACGCGGACTGTCGGGATTCGAAGTCTCGGCGAGCCAGAACGCGTCCAGCGAGTCTGTGCTTCGGCTTCCGACATTCCAGAACGCATACGGCCAAGGACTCAACGGCCAGTTCTCTTTCTTCGACGGGGCCGGCGGCGGAACGAACGACGGCGTGGCGCAGAACTGGGGCCCGCCCCTTTTGGGACAGGCACTTCCGCAGGCGAGTTATACGACGCCGAAGCTCGGCGACGTTCGACCGTGGCTACCGCGACCGAACAACGTCGCGGATTTCTTCGGCGGCGGCACGACGTTGACGACCACCGCGTCAGTGCAGCAGGCGGGGGCGACCGAGAACTTTCGCGTCTCGATCGACCGGCGGAGCTCGAACGGCTTCGTCCCGACCAGTTCGTTGACCCGACAGGGCGCGGCGGTGCGCGGTGAGGCCGACCTCTCTTCGTCGCTCACAGTCGGTGCCCACGTCCAAGTGAACAACGATGTGGCGCGGAACCGGCCGGGTACCGGATACGATCCGTCGAACACGATCGGCGACCTGGTGAGAACCGGACGACAGGTCGATTTGCCGGCGCTGATGGATCACACGCACACGATCCAAGTCGACCCGCGCGAGATCTCGTGGAACTACAACGAATTCAACAACCCGTACTTCGCGCTGCAAGACAACACCAATCGCGATGACCGAACGCGCTGGATCGGCGGCGGTTCGGTCGACTACGCGTTCACCCCGCACGTGAGCGCCATCGCGCGCGTCGGAACCGACCACTCCAACCAATCGCGCGACTTCGACATCGCTCCGTTTTGGATGGGCGGATTCCCGACCGCGACGGGGCGCGGTGATTTCTCCGCCGGCGGTTTTCAGCGACAGACGATCGTTGCCTCCGAGACGAACGCCGAGGTGTTGTTGTCGGGCGACGTCGCGGCGCCTCACGGGGATAACGCGTCGCATGCCGGCCGTCTCAGAATCACCGGCGGCTATTCGCACCGCGCGAACAATTTCAGCGTCACGACCGCGGGGTCGGATCAGCAACCGGACACCGGAAGAACGCTGCCCTCGCCGGCGACGAAGCTCTCCAATGACAACACGACCGAGTCGCTGTTCGCGATCGGTGAGTGGGCGATCAACGATTACGCGTCGCTCATGGGCACCGCGCGCAACGAGTGGTATTCGGTGCTCGCTTCCGGCAGCAACTCCGCCTTCTACCCGTCTATCTCGGGACGAATCGACCTGGCGCGCGCGGCTGGAGTCGCGAGCGACAAGCTCAGCTCCGCCGTCGTGCATGGCGGACTTTCGCGGGTCGGCGGCGCGGTGCCGCCGCTTCTGTTGACGAACATTTTCATTCCGTCCACCGATTCGGCGGCGACCATCTCGGCGAGTCCGAGCCTCAGTCCCGAGATGACGACGTCGCTCGAGCTGGGTGGGTCGGTCTCGTTTCTTCGCAACCGGCTCAGTCTCGATCTGACGCTGTACGACGAGCAGACCGGCGGCGTGATCCTCGGTGTGACGAGCGGCGCCCACTCGGTCGTGGCGAGCAATGTCGGCACGCTCTCGAACAAGGGCGTGGAGTTGCAAGCCACGGTCGTTCCACTTCGAACGTCGAAGGGCACGGAGTGGTCGATCGATGGGAGGCTCGCGAAGAACTCGAACAACCTCGACGATGTGAGCGGCGGCGTTGCCGCCGTGCCGCTTGGCCCGCCGGTGTACGGTCTCAGCGTTGAGGCTCGAAAGGGGTCGCCGCTCGGCGCACTCGTCGGCAGCGGGTTCAAGCGCGACGGGTCGGGGAATCTGCTGCTCCAAAACGGCGTTCCGGTCTCGGATGGACAGCAGCGCGTGCTCGGCACGATGGCGCCGGCTTGGTCAGGCAGTGTCTCGACGAACTTTCACCTTGGCCATGTCGATGTTTCGGCGCTCGTCGATGCGCGGATGGGCGGCAGCATCTACAGCACCACCAACCTGCTGGGGATGACGTCGGGAAGCTTCGCGGAAACGGCGTCGCGACCTGACAGCGGTCAGGCATTCGCCGGTGTGGACGCGGCGACGGGCAAGGCGAACACGGTTCGCGCTACAACCCAGGCGTACTACACCGCGTTGCTGCCGATTCAAGAGGCATGGATCTATGACGCCAGCTTCATGAAGCTCCGCGATCTCAGGATCAGCTTCTCCTGGCCGCTCAGAGGGCTCACGCCCTTCGCCGCGCAGAGCGTCAGAGTCTCGCTGATCGGCCGGAATCTGGCGATGTGGAGCAAGGCGCCGAACATCGATCCGGAAACCGCGCTGAGTACCTCGAGTTTCCAGGGGGTGGAGCTCGGACAACTGCCGTCGATCCGCAGTTTTGGTCTCCAGTTCTCGCTCACGCCCTAGTGGCCGAGCACCAGTTACTTGGCGCCCGCAATCGACACAACTGACGCGTGGCCGCGACACTCAGCGTGTCGACGCCGTTCTCGTCAACTTGCCGACCGTATGCCAACCTGTTAGTAATAAACCGCTTAACAGACAACCCCGGCCATTGGGTGCCGGAACGGAAGATGCTTTCCGCGCGGTCGTTGATATGGCTGCGTGTGAGATGGAACGACTCGGAATGAACACGTACTGCTGGCGGAACGCGCTCGACGCGCGTCCGTTTTGGCGGTGACGCTCGCTAGCGGCTTCAGCATTTCTGTCGCTCGCAGGACGCCGGATCACGCGCAGCACTGTAACGAAATGATGCAGGTGCCGCATCCGAATGGCTGGTCAGACTCCGAACGTTCAAAAACCCAAATGGTCGAGTCACGAAAGCGCGCACGCCTGGTGTTGATCGCCACTGACGGCGAGTGGGCGGGTCGGTCGCTCGAGAGCGTTCTCGAGTTGAACGGCTATAGCGTCGTGCGGGTCGAGCGGGGACGCCGAGCGCTCGAGTTGGCGCGACGCACACCGCTCGACGCGATTTTTCTCGACGCTGCGACGACCGACATGGGTGGGATCGAAGTGTGTCGGGCGCTTCGCGATGATCCGCTCTTCGATCACTCGACTCCGATCGTCATCACCAGCGCGGTGGCGGGGGCTCACCGCGCCGGTGCCGCCGCGTTCGCCGCGGGAGCGTGGGAGTACTGCAGCCAACCGTTCGACGTTGAAACGCTCATGCTGAAGCTCGGCACGTTCGTCCGAGCGGCCGACACCGTGCGCGACGCGCGCGGCGGCGGGCTTCTCGACAGCGCGACCGGGCTGTACAGCAGCCACGGCCTCGAGCTTTGGGCGAGGCACTTGGGGGCGCGAGCCATTCGCCAGCACGAGGCGCTCGCGTGTGTCGCGGTCAAGCCGAATCCCGCCGGCGAGGTCCGCGTGTGGTCGAGCGGCGAATACGCGAGCGAGGAGATCACACGCGAGATCATCGGCCATGATTCCTTGCTGCAGATCCTCGACGTCTGCCGCGAGGAGAGCCGGCGGTCGGATGTGCTGGGGTATCTTGGTTCGTCGAGACTCGCCATCCTCGCGCCGGATACCGACGCGGGCGGCGCCGAGAAGCTGGTGAATCGCCTCTCGAGCGCGTTGGAGCGGAACGGCAGCATGGGTGCGGGTCGCGCCGTCGCGTCGTTGAGCGCCGGCTACTGCGCCATTTCCGACCTCTCGTCGGCCGGTGTCGAGCCGACGGAGCTGCTTCGGCGGGCTGAAGTAGCCCTTGATCATGTGCGCACGCCGGTCGTCGACCGTGCTCCGCTCAACTACGATCGAATAACCGTATAAAACTGTTTTAGATGGCAGCCTGACTCGGAACCGACGACAGTCTGGTCGGTTACGCGTCTCGGTGTGGCGTAGACGCTACGCTACGGTTTCCTGCCCGCCACTCTCCGCTTGAGCCTTCCTGCGCACGCTGTGTGCATTCGGACAGCCTGACCCATGTTACTGTATCATCGCGCCATGCGCGCCGATACTCAGTTCAGGCTTGACAGCCAATCCATCACCGCCATTTTGTGAGCCGCCTCACTCATGCACCAATCCTGTTGCGTGGTCTCCACAATCTTCGCCCTTCTTGATGAAGACGAAGTACAGCGAGTTCAACGTCTACCTGCCGTCCGATCCATCACCGGCACCAACCGCTGTCGAGTCTGAGGTGCCCATCGTGAGTTCGGACGAGCAACCAGGGTTGGCGGAGGGAGCCGGTATCTCCGTCGAAGATCGGGGGACCATCCGGATCCTGATCGTCGACGACGACCGTACGCTCCGCGAAGGGTGCGCGAGCGTTCTCCAAGTAGAGGGTTACAACGTCAGCACGTGTGGACGGGGCGATGAGGCGCTCGAGATGGTTCGTCGAGCGCACTACGACATCGTGATGGTCGATCTCTACATGACGCCGGTTCCGGGCCTCGAGATCCTCAAATCCGTCCTCACGATTCGCCCGGGTACGATCGTCCTGGTCATGACCGGCAACCCGAGCGTCGCCTCGAGCATGGAGGCGCTTCGGCACGGCGCGTGGGACTATCTCCCCAAGCCGTTCTCCGGAACGCACCTGCAAGTGCTACTCGGCCGGGCGGCGCACGCCGTCCTCGCCACGCGGGACCGCGAATCGACGCAGCAGGAGTCGCGGAGGCGAAACGGCAACAGCGACAAGCTCACGCTCCTGGGCACCTCCGCCGCCTTCCGCCGCGTCATCGACTTGGCGCGGAAGGTCGCGTCGACCAACGCGTCCGTCATGCTCGTCGGCGAGAGTGGCACCGGCAAAGAGATGATCGCGCAGTTCGTGCACCGCCACAGCAACCGCGCGTCCCAGCCTCTCGTGCCACTCAACTGCGCGGCGCTCCCCGAGCACCTTCTCGAGTCGGAGATGTTCGGCCACCGAAAGGGTGCGTTCACCGGCGCGGACCGCGAAAAGGTCGGCCTGTTGGAGATGGCGAACGGGGGCACGTTCTTCCTCGACGAGCTCACGGAGATGACGCTTCCGCTGCAGGCGAAGCTGCTCCGCGTCGTGCAGGACGGCGTGCTTCGTCGCGTCGGCAGCGAGCAGCAAGACGCCGTCGTCGACGTTCGATTCGTGTCGGCGACGAATCGCGATCCGGGCGAGGCGATCCGAAGCCGGCACCTGCGCGAGGATCTCTACTTCCGCCTCAACGTCTTCCCGATCACGCTTCCGCCGTTACGCGATCGTGTCGAGGACATTCCCATTCTCGCGACGTACTTCCTCGAACGTTTCTGGGCACGCCACCACCCGCCCAAGGACGACCCGCCGCATTTCGGTGATGCCGCTTTCGACTTCTTGATGTCGCGCCCCTGGCGCGGCAACGTCCGCGAACTACAGAATGTCATCGAGCACGTCGTCGTTCTGGCGCAGCCCGGCTCGGAGATACAACCCGAGGAAATCCCGGTCCATCAGGACTGGAGTCAGCCGGCGGAGACGATGAACATGGCGGCCCTGCACAACGACGCGTACCACGCGGCGAAGGAGCAGGTGCTGGCCACGTTCGAGAAGGAATACGTGACGAGGTTGGTGGCGCGCGCAGCAGGCAACATGTCGCGGGCGGCGCGGCTCGCGAATGTCGACCGGACGACGTTGTATCGGCTCCTCGAGCGGCACGGGTTCCGCCGTGACGGCATGAACTCGTCGCAGACTTGAGCGAGAGGGTTTGACCTATCCCCCGTGATAGTGGTTCTCACGCCCGCCGGCTCCGTCGGCCGCGCCGCGCGGAGGGAAGCATGACGGCTGCGATTTCGCGACCCGAATCTTCCGGCCGCCCGGATCCGCACGCGTTTCGGCGGCTGCTCGCGGCGGCCGCCGACGCCGCCGTAGAAGAGCTCGGGCCGATGGCCGACACCGCGATCGCCGATCTCAAGCTGCGGTTGCGCGAGCTGGCGGCGCGCATCGGCGCGGATGCCGCTGGCGCCGCTCCGGTCACCGCGACGGCGCTGAGCCGCGATCAGATCAACGCGTTTCGCGCGCGCATCCTGCAGCGCGCCGCCGTCGAGACGTCGCTCATCGACGGACGTGAACTGGCGCGCGCGCTGTCCGCGCTCGAGGAGCTTGCCGGGAAACAGACACCTCCGGTCGCGAACGAATTCACCGAGCGCCTGTCGAGCCCCGACGCGCTTCGAGCGGTCGTCGAGATGGCGCACGACATGCGCTCGCCGCTCGGTTCGATTCTGTTCCTGGTCGACACGATTCGCCGCGGCCAGAGCGGAACGGTCACGCAGGTTCAAGAGCGTCAGCTCGGCCTCGTCTACGGCGCCGCACTCGGTCTCAGCACGCTGGCGTCCGACGTCGTGGACGCGATCAACGGCGATCGCCTCGTCGACGGCCAGCGCACGCCGTTCTCGATCACCGAAGTTCTCCTCGGCGTGTGCGCGATCGTGCGGCCGCTCGCCGAAGAAAAGAACCTCGTGCTCAATACGACCTTCCCGCAGGTCGACGGTCGGCTCGGCTATCCGTCGGCGTTGAGTCGCGTGCTCCTGAACCTCACGACGAACGCGCTGCGCTATACCGAACGCGGCTCCGTGTCGGTCGGTTGCACGGAACACTCGCCGACGCTCCTGGAGTTCTGGATCGAGGACACGGGGCGCGGCATTCCCGACAACGTCCTCGCGATGCTGTTCGACGGGTTCCGCCCTGGATCCGTCGGCATCCGATTCTCGAGCGCCGGGCTCGGGCTTGCCATCTGCCGCAACCTGCTCGAGAAGATGGGCAGCTCGCTGCTCGTCGACACCGCGGTCGAGGAAGGGACGCGCTTCTCGTTCCGCATGGAGCTGCCGCAGGCGTAAGTCGAGCGGCGCCGAAGGCCGAGACCGCGGCGTCGGGTTGTATCTTACGGGTTCGTGCCGGTGTCGCCGGCCGACATCCCTCGACTCCCGTGACTCCTCCGCCTTCCGCTATCGAACCGGCGTCTCCGGACGTACAGCCTCCGGCGCCTCCACGCCGCGATTTCATTCGCGAGATGGTCGCCGAAGACGTGGCGAGCAATCGCTTCGGGCGCCAGATCGCGACGCGATTTCCGCCCGAGCCGAACGGGTTCCCGCACATCGGGCACGTCAAGGCGATTTGCGTGAACTTCGGCATTCGGAACGAGTTCGGCGGGCGCTGCAACCTCCGCTTCGACGACACGAATCCGGCCGGCGAGGACATGAAGTACGTCGAGGCGTTCAAGCGTGACATCGCTTGGCTCGGCTTCGAGTGGGACGAGGAGCTGTACGCGAGCGACTACTTCGAGCAGCTGTACGAGTTCGGCGAGCTGCTGGTGAAGAAGGGCAGCGCGTACGTCGACTCGCAGACGGACGACGAAATCCGCGCCATGCGCGGGACGGTGACCGTACCCGGCACGAACAGCCGCTATCGGGATCGCTCCGTCGACGAGAACCTCGACCTGTTGCGCCGCATGCGCGCCGGCGATTTCCCCGACGGCGCACACGTGCTGCGCGGCAAGATCGACATGGCGCATCCAAACATGTTGATGCGCGATCCGATCCTGCTGCGCATCCGGCACGCGCACCACTATCGAACGGGCGACGCGTGGTGCTTGTATCCGCTCTACGACTTCGCGCACCCGCTGTCCGACGCGATCGAGAACATCACGCACTCCCTCTGTTCGCTCGAGTTCAAAGACAACAACGACATCTATCGCTGGCTCGTGCGGGAGTGCGGGTTCGAGCGGCCGCCGGAGCAGACCGAGTTCTCGCGGCTGTCCCTCGAGTACACGGTGATGAGCAAGCGCAAGCTGCTGCGGCTGGTGAACGACGGCATCGTGAACGGCTGGGACGACCCCCGCATGCCGACCATCTCCGGGCTGCGCCGCCGGGGCGTCACGCCCGAGGGTTTGCGCACGTTCGTCGAGACGGCGGGTGTCACGCGCAAGCCGCAGCGCACCGAGCTTGCGACGCTCGAGGCCGCGGTGCGCGACGACCTGAACACGCGCGTTCCGCGCGTCATGTGCGTCGTGAATCCGCTCAAGGTCGTGCTCACGAACTACTCAGAGGGCGAGATCGAGTGGCTCGACGCGTCGTACTATCCGCACGACGTGCCGAAGACGGGGTCGCGGAAGATTCCGTTCTCGCGCGAGCTCTACGTCGAGCGCGACGACTTCATGGAGAATCCGCCCAAGAAGTTCTTCCGCCTCGCCCCGGGGCGAGAGGTGCGCCTTCGCTACGGCTACTTCGTGACGTGCACCGACGTGATCAAGGACGCGTCCGGCAACGTCGTGGAGCTGCGGTGCACGTACGACCCCGCGACCAAGGGCGGCGACGCCCCCGACGGGAGAAAAGTACAGGGCACCATCCACTGGGTGTCGGCCTCGCACGCGCTCAACTGCGAGCTGCGCCTGTACGACAAACTGTTCACCGTCCCGGACCCCGACGACGTCGAAGAATTCATGGCCGTCGTGAATCGTGAATCGCTCGTCGTCGTCCGCGACGCCAAGATCGAGCCGAGCGTCGCGCAGGACGAGGGAGGGTCGCGATACCAGTTCGAGCGGACGGGATACTTTGTCACGGACTCGGTGGACTCATCGCCCGGCGCGCTGGTGTTCAATCGGACGGTCACGCTCCGCGACTCCTGGGCGAAGATCAAGGCGAAATGAGGGCCGCGGGGAGGGGAACTGTAACGATTCGTAACAGTCTCCTTTAAATGACGGTCGCCTGACGCACCAACACGGATTTGGGCCTGCCGGCGGGTAACGGACCGGCGGCACCCATCGTCCTCTCTACACTATGACGACCACTCTCAAGCTCGCCTTGACCACGGGCGCCCTCGTCGCGGGAGTCCAGCCGAGCCAGGCGCAGGTCCGGGCCACGGCAATCGGGACGCACGGGCCGGCGGTGACGTCGTCCAAGCACATGCTCTACCGGGTGCACGGCCCGAACGGCGCGACCGTCTACATCCTCGGGTCGGTTCATCTTCTGTCGGCCGACGCGGCGACGCTTCCCGCCGAAGTCGATTCGGCGTTCGCCCACTCACGATCGCTCACGCTCGAGACGAGCCTCGACTCGGCAATGGCGCGCGGCCCCGAGATGCTCATGCGCGGCCGGTACAGCGATGGGAAGACGCTCCGCGGCGTGCTCTCGCCGCAATCGGCGACGAAGGTCGACTCGCTGCTTCACCTGTACGGCCTCTCGCTGGATCAGGTCAACGGGTTCAAGCCGTGGATGGTGTCGTTGCTGATGACGCAGCTGGCGATGCAGAAGTTGAATTTCCAGGCGCAGTACGGCGTGGACATGCAACTAAACACGCGCGCAAAGCAGGCGTCGAAGCCGGTTCTGGGCCTCGAGAGCGTCGATTTTCAGATGGGCCTGTTCGACGGGCTGTCGCAGGCGGATCAGGAGCGCATGCTCGTCGAAAGCGACGGCCCCGACGTGACGGCCAAGGAGATGGGCTCCATCCGCGACGCCTGGAGCCGCGGCGACGCGTCCATGCTCGACAGCCTGATCAACTCGAACATTGCGAAAGCCCCGACGATGTTCGACGCGCTGATCACTGCGCGCAATCGTGCGTGGATTCCGAAGATCGAATCGTTGATCAAGGGCAACGACGACGCGCTGGTGGTCGTCGGCGCGGGTCACCTCGTGGGAGAGCAGGGTGTGGTCGCGATGCTGCGCTCCAAGGGATACACGATCGACCAGATGTGAGATCGCGTGGTCGGAGGTAGCGTGTGATCAAGCCGACGCACGCCTGAGTTTCGCGCGGCGTTCGCGGTCGAACTCGCGAACGGCTTCGACCAACGGCGCCGGATCCTGCCGCACCGGATCCACGACAGGCAGCCCGGTCTCCTCTTTGGCCCGATCGACAGCCGCGCGCGCGTCGCGATCGCTCAAATCCGACGTGTTCAACGAAACGCCGATCGTCGTCGTCGGACGCAGCGGATTGGCTATCGATTCGTGCAGGTCGATCACGGTCGACAAGGGAGGGATCGGGAGCCACGAGTTGTGGCGGAAGGTCGCGCGACTCGGCTGGTGGCATGCGATCAGCGCGTGCGGCAAGCTTCCGTGCAGCAGCCCGAGCGACACGCCCGAATAGCCGGGATGCAGGATCGAGCCCTGGCCTTCGACCATCACGATGTCGGCATCCCGTGCGGCTCGAATCGTGACCGCTTCGGCGGCGCCGGCAATGAAGTCGGCGACGACCGCGTCGACGCAGATGCCCCAGCCCTCGATGAAGATTCCGGTCTGCCCGGTCGGCGCGAACGCCGTCCGCACGCCGCGCGACGCCAGCGCGTCGCGCAGCTGAAGCATCGCTGTCATTTTGCCGATGTTCGCGTCGGTTCCGACCGCGAGCACGATCGTCTGGTCCAACTCGCGGACACGGCCGGCGCCGACGGGCAGGTCGTCAGGCGGTTTGCGAACGTCGTGGACTCGCACGCCAAGTTTCGCCGCGAGGGGCCCCAGGTCCGGGTCCTCGGCGACGAACCCGTGCAGCCCGTTCCAGACATCGAGACGATGCTCGATGGCTTGGGCGAGCATCGCCCGAAGGTCGTGCGGTAGACCGTCCCCCGCGACGGCGATGCCGACGAGGAACGCATCCGCGCCGCAGATGACCCCGTCCGCGACCGAGTCGACCACGGGGATGGTTCCGCCGAATCCAAGGACGTCTTGAACCTTTTGCCCGGCGTTCCGACGGTCGAGGACGGCAGCCACATGCGGCGCCGAATATCGAATGACCGCATGGGCTGTTTTGGCCGATGGAGCGCCCAGCTGGTCCTGTGCGTAGACGAGGTAACGAGGCATGCGATAAATCAAACGGTCGTCGGCTGCCCGGCCAACCGTCGGAGTCGCGGCAAGCGGTGCGCCGAGTATCTTCACACCCCGAACTCGATTGCCGAGGAAACAAATGCGTCGCCTGGTTTCGCTCTCGCTCGTCGTCCTGCCCGCCGCGCTCGCGGGCCAAGACCGATCCCCGTCGCAGCAGGGCTCGGCGGTCAAAGTCGGTCCCGAACGCGGAACGGTCATCGTGGTCGGCGGCGGGTCGATGGGTCCGGAGATCTACTCTGCGTTCATCAAGGCCGCAGGCGGACCCGACGCCTTGATCATCGACGTCCCAACGGCGGGGGGCGACACGGTCTACAACCAGAACGCACCCGGCACGCGAGGCTGGAGGCAAGCGGGCGCGCGGAACGTGTACGTCCTGCACACAAACGACAAGAAACTCGCCGACTCGGACAGCTTCGCGGCGATTCTCAAGAAGGCGGGCGGCGTGTGGTTCGAGGGCGGCCGCCAGTTCCATTTGGTCGATTCGTATGCCGGGACGAAGACCGAGGCGGGTTTCCACGATGTGCTCGCGCGCGGCGGCGTCGTCGGCGGATCGTCGGCCGGGGCGTCGATCCTCGGCGATTTCCTCGTTCGCGGCGCGCCGTCGAATGACAATTTCATCATGGACTATCCGGGCTACCAGAAAGGCTTCGCCTTTCTCCGTGGCGTCGGAATCGACCAGCACGTCGTGGCGCGGGAGCGGCTGCCCGACCTCGCCGATTCGATCATGCCCAAATACCCGAGCCTTCTTGGCATGTCCGAGGACGAAGGCACGGCGTGGGTCGTGCGCGGGGATACGGCGACGATCGTCGGACGCGACAAGGCCTTCGTATACGGCGGCAAGGACGCGACCGACAAGGGAAAGCCATTTCTCACGCTGTATCCGGGCGATCGGTACAACCTGTCCACACGGCAAGTGATGCATCGCGCGGCGAGCGAGTCGAAGGTGTCGGTCGCGTTTCTCGACTCGTTGTTCAAGCCGTTCGCCGAGCCGTCTGCCGGCGGAGCGACGGTGCTCGTCGCCGAGGACGGCAAGGTGCTCGTGGACCGTTCGTATGGAATTCCCGACCAGGCGAAGTACATGCCGACGACGACGGTGCCGCAGTTCCAGCTCGGCGAGATCGCGCGCGTGTTCACCGCCATGTGCGCGCAGTTGCCCATCGACTCGGGTGGGCGCGGCCGCGGCGGCCGCGGCGGAGCCGCGAATCAGACTCCCCCGACGCCTCTCCAGAACTGTTTCAACCGCCGGTTCGCCACGCCAGTCGGCTTGCACAAGACGACGATGAGTCGCGAAGGGCAGGTCCAGTCTGACGCCGACGAGCTGTATCGCGTCGCTCTGGGCTACGAGGTTCCTCGAACGTTCGCCCGAGACACGACCACCGGCGATGGCGCCGCGTCCCACAGCGTGGACCTGAGCGCCGGATGGGAAACCGACAACCGGGCTGGAGCGGCTCGGCTGTCGGCTTACGCGGTTGCCGGCGGCAAGCGGTCGGCGTTCGTCCGCTTGCCCGATCGGCACGCGACGATCGTCGTGTTGACCAACAGCGAGACGACCGACGTAAAGCGCATCGTCGACGCGCTTACGGACCGGCTGATCGGCAAGTAGACGCTATTTGGTCCAAGGCGGCTTCACGCCAACTGATCGCGCGTACGCGATCAGTTGGCCGAGCTGCTCGTGCAGGTCGCCGTCCATGCCTCGCCTGCCGATCGAGCGGGCCGTGTAGCAGCAGAACTCGCTCGCGACGTGCATCAGGACTTGCGCGATCGTGCGGACGCGGGCCGAATTCACCAAACTCGAACGTCGGCTGCGGGGCGGAACGTACGTGGTCACGGGTGAAGGGTCCGTGCGCTCAGCGAGGGGGGGTGGAACGATTCGTTTCGCGGGCTCGTTCTGACATGCCGTGGCCGTGCCCACACGACGGCGGCACTCAAGCTGGAACCTTCGACCGATCCGCCATAACGTTCTCGGCAATTCCCCGCCGGTCGTTCCCATCCGTTCACCGTTGCGAGGTCGACCATGCTCAGAGCGACGACGCTGTCCTATCTGACGCCCTTGTTGGCGCTGGCGGTTACGTCAGCCACATCGAGCGGGCCGGAGGCTATCCGGCCGAATGAGAACCGCCACGCCGCGGGTGCGCTCGCCGGCAAGGTGTTGACGGTAAAGCTCGAGGCGCGCGAAGGAGTGTGGCGCCCGGAAGGCGACAACGGGCGAGCGATTTCAGTCGCCGCTTGGGCGGAGGAGGGCAAGCCGCTCTCGAACCCCGGTCCCCTTATCCGCGTGCCGGTGGGTACGGAAGTGCGCGCGACGATTCACAACACGCTTGCCAAACCGCTCATAGTGTCCGGGTTCGGCAAGACGCGCGGCATGTCCGACAGCGTGATCGTACCAGTGAACGGGCGCACCAGCGTTTCATTCACCGCGGCGGCGCCGGGAACCTACTACTACGTGGGACGCCGCGGCGTAGGGCCATTCGGGACTCGGCCAGACGGCGACTTCCAACTCAACGGCGCGATCGTCGTCGATCCGCCGAACGCGCCGACAACGGACCGCGTCTTCATCATCTCGTGGTGGTTCACGCTGGACTCGACGAGCAAGACCGGACTTGGCCGCGCAACGATGGCCATCAACGGGCTCTCGTGGCCGCACACCGAGCGCATAGAGCTCACGCAAGGCGATTCCGCGCATTGGCGCGTCATCAACCTCACCGAAGTCGACCATCCGATGCACCTACATGGCTTCTACTTCCGGGTGACGTCGCACGGCAACGGTGTCGTCGACTCGTTGTTTCGCATGAGCGATCAACAGATGGCCGTGACGGACATCGTCAATCCGTTCCAGACGATGTCGATGGCGTGGCTGCCGTCGCGGCCGGGCAACTGGATCTTCCACTGCCACTTCGCTTCGCATCTTTCGCAAGACGTCGCGCTCGACGCTGACAAGGGCGAGTTGGACGCCTCCATGCTCTCGCATCACATGTCCGACCGACCGCATCAGATGTTCGGTCTCGTACTCGGGCTCACCGTTGCGCCGCACGGCCCGCAGGCAGCGCCGCCCAAGAACGCGCGTGCGATTCGTCTGGCGATTCGCGAGAAGGCGAACGTCTATGGAAAAAACCCCGGGTTCTCGTTCGTAATGGGCGGGACGCCGGAGGACGCCGATCCATCGGCGATGCCCGTCCCCGGTCCGGCGCTCGTGTTGCAGCGAAACCAGCCGGTTGCGGTGACGATCGTGAACCAGGCGAAGGAACGCGCGGCGGTGCATTGGCATGGAATCGAGCTCGAGAGCTATCCGGACGGTGTACCCGATTGGTCAGGATCCAAGGGCCATATCCTGCCGTCGGTCGGCCCGCGCGATTCAATAACCATTCGCTTCACACCGCCGCGGGCGGGCACATTCATGTATCACTCGCACTTCGACGAAGCGACGCAGATCGCGGGTGGCCTGTACGGGCCGATCATCGTGCTCGACTCGGGCCAGAAATTCGACGCGGAGACCGATCGCGTACTCGTGTTTGGCATCGCGGGTCCCGCGACGAACGTCGTCGTCGGACCGTTCTCGAACTATCTGATGAACGGAAAAGCCCAGCCCGCGCCGATGAATCTCGCGGTTGGGAAGCGCTATCGATTCCGCGTCATCAACATCACCGACGACGGCCCGATGGTGTTGAGCCTGAACACCGACGACAAGCCGGTACAATGGCGCGCGATCGCTCGCGACGGGGCGACGTTGCCGGAGCGACAGGCCACGTTTCGTCCGGCCATGCTGATTTCGGATCCTGGTCAGATCTACGACTTCGAGTTCACCCCGCAGGCGGCCGGCGAGATGACGCTCAAGTTCGGTCCACCGCCGCCGCCGCCGGGCTCGCCACCGCCGCCGCCCGGATTCCCGCCCCCACCACCGACCGTCACGGTGCCGGTGCACGTTCGGTAACGGATCCAGCCGAAACGCGAGGCGGCGAGCACACGCTCGCCGCCTCCCCGCTTTTTGAAACTCGGAATGCGGTGCACACGATAGTTTTCTCGGACCATGTACGCGACGTGTCTCTTCTGCCAGAAGGACCTGGGCCGCAACGAGACGTTCGAGACGTTTCCGGTGGGCCGGCGCCTCGCGTTCGATGCTGCGAAGGGCCGTTTGTGGGTGGTGTGCCGCCATTGCGAGCGATGGAACCTCTCGCCGCTCGAAGAGCGTTGGGAGGCGATCGAGGAAGCGGAGCGCCTCTATCGCGATACGCGGCGTCGCGTCGCGACCGACAACATCGGGCTCGCCAAGCTGCGAGACGGAACGACCATCGTTCGAATCGGTGAGCCGCTGCGACCGGAGTTCGCCGCGTGGCGCTATGGAGATCAGTTCGGCCGGCGACGCGTCCGCCAGCTCGCGATCGTCGGTGCGGGGCTTGGCGCGCTCGGCGCGGTGATCGCCGGCGGCGCCATCGTCGGCGTCGGAGTCGGCAGTTTCGCGTGGATGATCGGAAACGCCGGTAAGGGCATCGTGCGCGGCAACCCCGAAAAAATCGTCGCGCGCATCAAGGGGCCGAACGGCGAATTGATGGACGTGCGGCGCCGGCATTTGCTCGAGACGTCGATCGAGCCGGGAGAGTCGTCGCCGATCGCGGTGACGCTCCGCTACAAGAACGGCCAGGCCCGGTTCGAGGGCGAGCAGGCGATGCACGTCGCGTCGCGCATCATTCCGGCGGCGAATCGATTCGGCGGATCGAAGAAGACCGTGGCCGAAGCGGTCTCCAAGATCGAATCGGCCGGTAGCAGCGAGCGTTTCATCGAGCGCATCGGATCGATGTCGCGCGTCGTGACGCGCGCCGGCCTGACGGATCTTCCCGACTGGACTCGGGGACACGTGAAGAAATCGCGGTTCGTGAAGAGCAGCCGCAAGCACGACTGGAACACCGGACTCTTCGCGCTGGACTCCGTGCAGCGGCTCGCACTGGAGATGGCCCTCCACGAAGAGACCGAGCGCGCCGCGCTGCAGGGCGAGCTGACCGCGCTGGAAGCGGCCTGGCGGGAGGCCGAGGAAATCGCCGGCATCTCGGACGCGCTGCTGGTACCGCAAGACGTCGACGCGAAGCTCACGAAGTTGAAGGGCGAGTAGCGGACTCCACCTCTAACCGTTCTATTAGCGCCATGATCGTCGCCATCCTGGTAGGCATCATCGCGGGGTTCCTCGCCGGACAGATCACGCGCGGGTCGGGCTACGGCCTGCTCATGGATCTTCTCCTCGGCATCGCCGGAAGCATCGTCGGGCGTTTCCTTTTTGGTCTGATCGGGATCTACTCGAGTGGATTCATCGGATCAATTCTTCTGGCGTTCCTCGGCGCCCTCGTTCTCATCTGGGTCGGACGATTTCTGAAATCGCGCCGTTGACGGCGCGGATCGACCGGCGGGCGGCCGCGAGACGGCGTCGGGCTACTGGCCGACCGCGCGCGCCTGAGTCACGAAGTATTCGGTATCGCCGAAACAGGACGTGGGCAGACCCTTGTGCTGCTCGTACGTCACGACGACACGCTCGCCGTTCAACTTGTTCAGCACTTCGGCGATTGAATCCGACCGAACGGTAAATTCAAATTTCTCCGGCATCGACCCGGGGATGGCCGCCAGCTGGATTTCTCCTTCCCACGTTTTGCAGATCCATCCCTTCTTCGAGATCTTCTGTAGAAAGCCCGCGCGCTCTCCGCTCGCGTACACGTAGTGAAGCGCGGCAAAGGTGTAGATTGTGAGCGCCACGAGGGGCACGGCGATGACCAGAACCAGCGTCGTGACTAGCTTGTGGTTCCTGATGAATGCTGGAATCGCCATCACTCGGTTCCCTGGCGCGATGCCTTCCACGCGGCGAGCACTTCGGCCTCTCTGGTCATCGACAGTCCGTTGATTTCCCCGTTGAGCGTCGCGAGTTGCTCCTTCTCGGGACGTGTCTTGTGCCAGTCCAGGGTGTCCTTCGCCGTCACGGCGAGTGGCCGAAAGGTCAAACCCTTCGCGATTGCTTTCGACGCATTCCGACGCTGGTAGCCGGCGGTTGCTCCGTACGGCGGCTGCCACACGGTCATGTGCCGCCACGGGCGCACGCCTTGAGCGCGCAGAAACTCCCACGGCACCCACGTGAACTGCGCGCCGGCGGTGGTGACCGCCTTCACCCCGTAGAGCATTTCGGCGATCGTCATCGGTTTTTCCGGTCCGATCGCGTTGAACGTGCCGAACTCGCGCGCCTCGGCCATCCGTATCATGAACTCGGCCAGGTCGCGCGAGTCGATGAATTGACAGGGGTCCTCGGGTTTGTCGGGGGCGAGCACTTCGCCGCCCTTGTCGATGCGCGCCGGCCAATACGTGAAGCGATCGGTGCGGTCGAGTGGTCCGACGATAAGACACGGCCGGATGATCGTGTTGATGCCCGGATATTGATTCTGCACTTCCACTTCGGCGCGGGCCTTGAACGCGCCGTAGTTCGCCGGGTTCGCCGAGGCGGCCAGCTGCGCCTGGTTGCGCTGGTCCGGCTGATACGGATCGAGGCCGGCGGGCATCGGCACCGTCGGACTGTCCTCGTTGATCCCGATCTGGCTCTCGTCGCGGTAGACGGACGTGGTCGAGATGAAGATGTAGTGCTTGGTGTTTCCCTTCAGAAATTGCGCGGCGTTCTTCACCCAGAATGGAAGCGTCGTCGGATTGTCGATCACGACATCGAACTGCTTGTCTTTCAGCGCGCTCGTGTCGCTGTTGAGATCACCGATGAGCTCTTCGGCGACCTTTCCCTTGAAGAGACCCGGGCGCGTCTTGCCCCGGTTGAACAATGTCACGCGATGCCCGCGCGCGATCGCGTATTCGACTTGCTCCGGACCGGTGAACCCGGTGCCGCCGAGAATGAGGATGTTGAGCGACGCCGGCGCGCGACCGATCGGCGGACGCTCGCTCGCCTCCGCGGGGGGAAAGATCTCCAGCGCGGACGCGAGTCGTGGCGACATTCCCAACGCGCCGCCCACGGCGGCCGTCGTCTTCACGAATTCACGGCGGGTGATCATGGCGTCGTCCTCAATTTGCGTCGCTCGAGAACTGATCGGCGGTAATCTGCCGCCGCCGGGACGAGGATCAAGCGCGACCCTCAGAGCCGGAAAATCAATACACTCCGAGGTCCTGTGCCGACACGACGTTGCCTCGATACTTGGCGCGGACCTGACGAATCAGGCCGGCGTCGTCGTCTCCCCAATAGAGCTGGTGATACAGGACCAACAGCTTCGGCCGCGCTCGCGTCGCGATGTCCGCCAGTTGGTCCGTGGATGTGTGATAGGCCGCGTGATAGCGCTGCCAGTCGGGCGTCCGCGTGCGAAAGCGCTCGGCGGAGTACACCTCGTGGACGAGAACGTCGCATCCGTTGCACGCGTCGACGACGGCGTCCGTCGGCGACGTGTCGCCCGATACGACGATCACGCGGTCGCGCGTGGCGAAGCGATAGCCGAAAGCCCAATCCCATTTCCCGTGCGCGACCTTGAACGCCGTGATCGTCACGTTGCTGTCGCGATAGATGACTCCGGCGCCGACGTCGTGCGCGTTCGCGGCGTAGCCTGTCTTGTTGGACGGCTCGCCGCCATTCAGTCGAATCTGCACGTCTTCCGAATACGCCTGCTCGAGCAGGCCGACCATTCGCCTCGTACCGCGTGGGCCGAAGACCTCGATCGGCTCGGTGCGTCCGAGCACCCACGGCGAGAGCAACAAGTCCGGAAGACCGACCGTATGGTCCGAATGAAGATGCGTGAGGAACACGCGGCGCAGCCGCGGCGGTTGCAGCGCCGGAATAGAGTCGTCTCGCGCTGCCTGCGCCGCACGCCGCACGACCCCAGGTCCCGCATCGACGAGATACGCGGCATCGCCGACGACGATGGCCACCGCGGGGCCCGACCGCTCGGGGTCCGCGTTTGGCGTCCCCGTGCCCAAAACGACGACCCGAGCCGCCGGTGGAGCGGATGAGCGCGCCGGAGCGAGTCCGGCGACCGAAGCAAACAATACCGAACCGACAAGACTTCGCATGCGCGAATCTCCTCCGGTAGGTTGCGGTCTGGCGCGTAGCGGAAACGCGACAGACAATTACAGATCGTCCGACCCGTAGACAATCCCCATGATCCGAATTCGCCTCGTCAGCGCCGTGGCGCTGGGTCTCGTCTCCCTTTCCGTCGCCGGCCGCGTCGCCCGCGGGCAGGGCTTCGCCGCGTCGACGCTCGACGATACGATCCCGCCGGGTGCGAACTTCGACAAAGCCGAATTTCGTTTCTGGGCGCCTCCAAGCGTCGTGACGCTGCGCGGCACGATGGTCCTCGTTCCCGGCTCCAACGGCGACGGCCGTGCGATGGCCGAGGACACGGTGTGGCAGGCGTTCGCTTCGAGGCAGCATCTCGCGCTGCTGGCGTGCCGCTTCACCGACAAGCCGCACGACCAGAATTTCATCGAGGACTACGTAAACGTCTCGCACGGGAGCGGGCAGGCGCTTCTCGACGCGCTAGGCCATTTCGCGACGCGATCCAAGCATCCGGAGCTCGCGAGCGAGTCGCTCTTGTTCTGGGGGATGTCCGCGGGCGGCCAATTCAATTACGAGTTTGCGTCGTGGAAGCCCGAGCGCGTGCTGGCGTTCATCGTGAACAAGGGCGGGATCTACTACACGGCGCTCACGCCGAGGGCAACGCGCGCGATTCCAGCGCTTCTGTTCATCGGCGGCAAGGATCTCGAGTCGCGTGTCAACACGATCACCGGCCTGTTCGATCTCAATCGGCGAGGCGGAGCCTTGTGGGCACTCGCGCCGGAGCCGAGCGCCGCGCACATCGTCGGCCGTTCACGCGACATGTCGATCATGTTCTTCGACGACGTGATCCCGCTGCGCCTCGGCGCCGAAGGGCTCCGGCCGCTGGCCGAATCGTCCGGGTTCGTCGGCGACCTGCACGCCAATACGATCCAGGCGATCGTCGCGACGCCCAAGCTGCCGGCCTACCCGACCTCGTGGCTTCCGACGGAGCGCACGGCTCGCGCGTGGCTCGCGATGGCGATGGAGAAGCCGTTCGATCCCTGAGCGCTCTCGTCAAACGCCGGTCAGTTCGGCAGTATTGTGCGCATGACCTCACCCAACTCATCGACGCGCGGGATCTGGGGTGTCATCGCGGCCTCGTCAGCCGGCACCGTCATCGAGTGGTACGACTTCTACATCTTCGGCAGTCTCGCGGCGATTCTCTCGACGATCTTCTATCCCGAGTCGAACGCGACGGTCTCGCTGTTGAAGTGGCTGGCGACTTTCGCCGCGGGCTTCGCCGTCCGTCCGTTCGGCGCGCTCGTGTTCGGCCGAATCGGCGACCTGGTCGGACGCAAATATGCGTTCATGCTGACGCTGCTCATCATGGGCGGGTCGACCGCGGCGATCGGATTGCTCCCGGGTTACCGCACGCTTGGCATCTTCGCCCCCGTGCTGCTGGTGAGCCTGCGACTCCTTCAAGGTCTCGCGCTGGGCGGTGAGTATGGCGGGGCCGCGATCTACGTCGCGGAGCACGCGCCGGACGACAAGCGAGGCTTCTACACCTCGTTCATCCAGACGACGGCGACGCTCGGATTCTTCGTGTCGCTGATCGTGATTCTGGTGACGAAGCACTCGATGAGCGACTCGGACTTCAAGGCGTGGGGCTGGCGGATCCCGTTCCTCCTCTCGTCGATCCTCGTCATCGTGTCGTATTACATCCGTGCGCGGATGTCGGAGTCGCCGCTGTTCGCGCAGCTCAAGGCGGAAGGAAAGACGTCGACGGCGCCGATCAAGGACAGCTACGGTACGCTCGAGCGGTGGAAGATCTTCTTCCTGGTGCTGTTCGGCGCGACGGCGGGGCAGGCGGTCGTCTGGTACACGGGCCAGTTCTACGCCCTCATCTTCCTCCAGACGATTCTCAAGGTGCCGATCGACACGGCCTACGTGATCGTTGCGATCGCGCTCGTGCTCGGCACGCCGTTCTTCGTGCTCTTCGGATCCCTGTCGGATCGCATCGGGCGCAAGCGAATCATCATGGCCGGCTGCCTCGTCGCCGGTCTGACGTACATCCCGATCTACAAGGCGATGATGGCGGCGGCCCAGCCCCTCAACACGCCGATGCTCGTGTTCCTCGTTTTCTTGCAGGTGTTGTACGTGACGATGGTCTACGGGCCGATCGCCGCGTTCCTCGTCGAGACTTTCCCGGCCAGGATCCGCTACACGTCGCTCTCGCTGCCGTATCACTTCGCGAATGGTTGGTTCGGCGGATTCACGCCGCTCATCGCGACGTCCATCGTGGCGGCGACGGGGAATCCGCTCGCCGGTCTGTGGTTCCCGATCGGCGTCGCGCTCCTGACGTTCGGTGTCGGCACCTTCGGGCTGCATGAGACGCGAACCGAGCAAATCTGGCAGGAGGTCGACGCGACTCCTGATCTCTCGTCGTGAATGCCCCTCGCTCGATCGCGCGGATCGCCGTCGCGCTGGCGATCGGATCGGCGACGCTCGCCGGATCGGCCGAAGCACAGCGCCAACCGGGTGGCCTCAAGGTCTATATCTCGGCGGACATGGAGGGAATTGCGGGCGTCGCCTCGGCCGACCAGCTGTCGCCCGGGTCGTTCGAGTACGAACGCGCCCGCGAATGGATGACCGGCGAAGTGCTCGCCGCGATGCAGGGCGCGCGCGACGCCGGCGCCACCGAATTCGTCGTGAGCGACTCGCACGGCAACGGCGAGTCGCTTCTCATCGACCGATTCCCGGCGGACATCCCGATTACAGTCGTACGCTCGTTTCCGCGCCCGCTCGGGATGATGGAAGGGATCGATTCGACGTTCGCGGCCGTGATCTTCATCGGATATCACGCGTCGACGTCGAGCACGACCGGGGTTCGTGCGCACACGATGTCCAGCGCGCTGTTGACGCGCATCGCGCTCAACGGGACGTCGATGTCGGAGGCAGGGATCAACGCGGCGATCGCCGCGCAATATGGCGTCCCTGTCGTCATGCTCACGGGCGACGACGCGATCGTCGGCGAAACGAAAACGCGCCTCGGGCCCATCGAGGGCGTCGTCGTCAAGCGCGCGATCGGCTTCCACTCGACGGCCACGATGACGCCGGAGGCCGCGCGCGGATTGATTCGCTCGCACGCCGCGACGGCGGTGAAGCGTCGCGACGAGATGAAGCCCTACGCGATGACTCGCCCGATCACGCTCGAGGTGTCGTTCAAGAACTACCGTCCGGTCGAGCTGTTGGGCTACCTGTCGAACGTGCAGCGGATCGACTCACACACCATCCGGTACGTCGGCCGCGACATGGTCGACGTTTCGAAGTTTCTCGAGTTCGTGACGAGCTACGAACCGACGCTTTCGCCGTAGCGAGGTGTCACTCCGCGTCGGTTGATCGAGGCCGTGGATCGCGCCGGCGTCAGCGCCGAGGTTCCGACGACCAAACGGTTGGCGGTATTGCGCGACGACTCCCGTCGCAGGGAACGGGCGGCGCCGAGTGCGCACGCGGCGAGCGTGAGGCTCACGAGATCCACAATCGCGAACCGCGCCAACGCCCATGCGACGGTGACGTCGAATCGACGGAGCTGGTCGGCGGGAACGCTGCTGCGGATCTGAAGGCTGTCGAGGCCGAACATCGTGGCGCCGATCAGGTACCCGAGCGCGACGAGGATCGACGCGCAGAATCCCGTCCAGAGCCCGGCGACGGACATCGACAGCTGCGCGATCACGAGGAGAAGAAGAAGCGCCAGAAGCTCGGTGCCTGTCGCACCAGCCGCTGAATGAAGCACGGAAAGGCGCCAGTTCACGTCGTGAAAGTGCGCCGGCCACGCCCCGACCAAGATCTCGACCGCTGAGCCGAGGCCGAGATAGGCCACGATCACATAGGCCGGAAGACGGAGCCGTTGGATGAAATCAAAAAAGAAGGGAGCGGCCACTCGAGGTTCCTTGATGGGAAGAGTCGTACGTCTGTGTTTCGACGCGGAAAACTGGTCAAACGCAAAAAAAGACCGCGGGAGTCGCTGCGGAGCAGCTACTCCCGCGGTGCTACGGTGGACGCCGTTCGGAAGGATGGTGTCGGCGAGTTCGGTCAGGCCGTCGCTTGGTTCTTGCGACGACGGCGGACGACCGGGATCAAACCGATGAGACCCGTGGCCATCAAGCCGATCGTGGCCGGCTCCGGCGTCGTGGTGACGTCGTTGGGCAGAACGTCATTGAACGTCGGGCCACTCGGCGGCGGATCGTTGTTGCACGACTCAGTGCATCCATCGCCCCCGCCCGTGAGGTTCTGGTTGACGCCGTTGATCGTTACGGTCCACGTGAGCGGACCCGGATTCGAGTTCCAGCCGAAGCTGCCGTAGGTGCCGGCCCCGCCCCCCGTGTTGGACCCGTTTTGCGTGATCGTCAGCAAAAAGGTCGAACCCGTGATCACCTGGCCGTAGGGGCACGACGAGAAACACGTCATCGTGAACTGTCCACCAAGGAATCCGCCGCCGCCCTGCGGGACGAGACTCGACCATTGGAGGTTATAACCACCAAAGCGGCATTGAGACGAGGTACACGAACCCTGATTGAACGTCCAGGAGGTTGTGTACGTGACGCCCTGGGATTCGACAGGGCCCGACATCAACGCGACAGCTGCGGCGCCAGCGATGGCGGCACGCGTGAGATTGCGGATTCCCATCCTCCTCTTCCTCCCCTATCTCTCGGTTCAATTCCAGAGCGGCCAGCGTCCACCAGCCCTCTGTGCACGGGCCCGCTATAGCACGGGCCATACCACAAACATCTGCTCCATTACAAACACGCTAACGCATTATCTGACAACGCATTCAATCGGCGGTACGAACTTCGGAATCGGTGTAACGTTTGACTCCAATTGTTGCCCGGACTCTTCATGAACTGTTGCACTCGGGCGACGGCTCAGGCCATTAGGCCCAGACGCCGCGCGAGCCGCAGTGCGACGATGTCGTCGCGAACGTGTCCGTTGAGGTTCACGAGCTCGAACGAAGCGCCGAACGCGGCGCAGGCCTTGGCTCCCTGAACAAGGGCGCTGAGCACCACGAGGTCGAGTCGCTCCCACCCGTAGCAGTCCACCACGACGTGCCGATCGCCATTGCCGAGCGCCGTCATGATCGACGTCCGCAGGGCCCGGGGACCAAAGGCGGTCATTTCTCGTTGCAGCTCAATCGTTCTGGGCATGAGATCCGTAGCGAGTACCGTTTTCACGGGAACCTCCCAATCGAGACCATCCTGACATATCGCGGAAATCGCGCATGGGAACGCTTGGTGACGCAGATCGCAGTGCGTGTGCCACAGCAGAGTCGGTCGTGCAGATGCTGGATCTGATGATTTTGCAATGGGTTATGCGTTGGCCTGACTTCAGACTGTTGGCCCGAATGTGATAACTGTTGCAGCGTCGCCTCAGGGGTTGTCGTCACGGACCAGGCGGCCTCACTCGGTGGGAGGTGTCGCAAGCCACGTTCTGATGCAGCCCGCAGTGAGCCGGTTGCTAGCGCCAGCCTGCACCGGCGTCACTGCTGAAAGACAGTTACTAAAACGCGTGCAGCGCCGTCGTCGAGGATTCGCCGCGGAGCATGGCAATCGCGGCGCGTTGGAAAGACTCTCGGCGTCAGCAAAGGAGCCGTGACAGGTGGCGGCGCCGCGAACAGCGACGGGCGATCACGACACACGCCAGCGTGAGCGCGCTGCTCGGTGCGAGCGCTGAAGTCGAACGCTCACCGCCTCTTGCACCGCGTTGCCCCGACGCCATGATTAGGCCTCCACTAACTCACCCCGGATCACCGTCCTGGAGGCAGCATGGCGTCGCAAGATGCCCGTACTGATTCGCCCTCGTCCGTCACCACTCCTCCTTCGGTGGGGGCATACCTGCGCGATGAGACCGCGCTGCGGCGTGCGTTCGACGCCGAGTTTGCCGGCGCAATGGCCGCCGCGCGCGAAAAGCTGCAGGACGCTCCGGCACTGGCGCCGCGCGTCGTGGAGACGGCCTTCGTCAACGTGTGGCAGCAGCGTGCGACGCTCACCTCACTGCAGCAATTCAAGAAAGTGTTGCAGGACGAGGTCACGCACGGCGCCGCGCGCGCGTTGAGCCGCCGCGTATCAGCCCAGCGATTCGGCGGGTCCACAGCGCGCGACGAACAGACGATGACGGGGACGCATCCCGCGACGGCGCAGGCCGACGCTGAAGAAGCGTGGTCGCGAATCACTCGCACGATTCGCGGCGAGGGGAATACGGCCGCCGCCCACAAAGCGGCGGCATCGGCGGGCCGGCACGACGCCGCGTCGCACATGAAGGACCTCTCGAAGGGCCGATCGTGGACAGGCCCGGTCATCGTCGGCGTTCTGGCTCTCGGCATCGCCCTGTGGGGCGTGCGGAAGCTGAGCAACCTCGGCGAGGACGACGCGGTGTTGGCCTCCGTGGCATCGCCCACCATCCAGCCGATCGCCTCGGGCGCCGGCCAGACCGGCAGCGTGAAGCTGGGCGACGGCACGGCCGCGCAGATGGGGCCGGACAGCAAGATCTTCATCCCCGACGGCTTCCCGGCGAAAATGCGCGCGATTCGTGTCGAGGGTTCAGCGGCGTTCGAAGTCGCGCCGAATCAGCAGCTGCCGTTCCGCGTCGTGGCGAACCACACGCACTTCATCGCGACGGGGACGAAGTTCGCGATCGCCGCATACCCGGAGGACAGCTCCGCCCGCGTGCTCGTCCAAGAGGGAACAGTCACGATCAAGCTTGGCAAGCAGACGAGCTCCGTCGCCGCTGGACAAGCGATGGTGGCCGACGCGTCGGGCATTCACGCGCTCAACGACGACGACAAGGCCGAGTCGTTCAGCTGGCTCGACAAAAAGATGGTCGTCCACCAAAAGCCGCTGCGCCATCTGATCATCGTGCTCGGCCGCTTCTTCAACTCCGACGTGAAAGTGCCCGACGCGCCGCTCCTCGACCGTCCGGCATCCATCGACGCCCCGCTAGATTCGGCGATGTTGGCGATCAAGCAGATCGAGCAGAGCGCCAACGTGAAGTTCGCCTACGAGGGGCAGAACAAGGTTCTCCGCGACGCGCCGAAGTCAGCGGCGAAGACGGCGGCGAAGACAGCGGCGAAGCCGGCGGCGAAGAAGAAGTAGCCCCTCGAGTAGGCAACACTCGTCACTTTCGCGGGGAGAAGACACGATGCGACTGTTCGCTCCTTGGATGCTCGCCGCCGCGATCGCGGTGGTTCCAGCGGGACGCGGCCTGACTGCGCCCCGCGCGCATCCCGATTTCTCGGGGACGTGGGCGATGGACCCGGCCAAGAGCGAAGGGCCGATGATCCCGACCTCGGCGACGCTCAAGATCACGCAGGATGAGAAGACGCTAAAGATCGACCGAACTGTGACCGCGATGGGAGCGACCCGGTCGACGGCGACGAGCTACGCGTTGGACGGCTCGCCCTCCAAGAACACGATCAGCGCGAACGGCCAGAGCGTCGACTTCAATTCGACAGCCGAGTGGAGCGAGAACGTTCTCGTAATCAAGACCTCGGCCGATTTCGGCGGCAACGCGTTTTCGGGAACCGAGCGTTACACGCTCTCCGACGACAAGAAGACGCTGGTCATCGCGGGGGACGCGTCGATCGGCGGGCAGTCTGTGAACACGAAGCAGACGTTCATCAAGCAATAGCGTTGACGTCCAGAGTTTCGGGCGGGATCATCGGCGGGGCGCTCCTGGCGGGGCTCGCCGCCGGTGGCACGCAAGCCCAGCTCTCGCTCCCACGACCGCCGGGCGCGCGCGTCGTCGATGTCTCGGTGCCCGAGCTCCGCGGCAACGAGCCCGGCATCGCGGTGAATCCGAGGAACCCAGCCCAGGTCGTCGGCGTGTATCAGGGTCCGGCGCGTGCGGTGTACTCGACCGATTCCGGCGCGACGTTCAAGACGGCCGAGGGAACGGTGCCCGGCGATTGGCGAACGGCGGGAGACGTGAGCGTGACGTTCGACAATCAAGGCGCAGCGTATCTGAGCTACCTCGTCTTCGACCGCCTTGGTTCCACGTCGTACTGGAGGCACGGGGCGGGGCGAAACGGCATCTACGTGCGCCGCTCTCCCGACGGCGGCGCGACATGGGAGCGCGAGCCATCGCCCGTGCGCGTGTGGTACAAGGGCGATGAGCCCGGCATGCAATACGAGGACATGCCGCGCATCTTCGCCGACAACTCGCCGAAGAGTCCACATGCCGGCAACTTGTACGTCGGATTCATCGAGTGGCAGATCGACAAATCGATCATGCTCTTCTCGAGGTCGACCGATCACGGCAAGACGTGGTCTGCTCCGATCCGCATCTCGACGCAAGCGGGCATGCCGCGCGACGACAATGGCGACGTCGTGGGTTTCCACGGCGTCGTCGACGCCGACGGGACGATCTACGCCGTCTGGAACTGGGGACTCAAGGTCGTGATGGCGACGTCGCGCGACGGCGGCAAGTCGTTCACGCCGTCGCGCGTCGCGCAGGAAGTCGGGCCGCCGTACTTCGGCGGAACGGGTGCGGTGCCGGGGCTCGGCCGAGTGTTTGGTTTTCCGCAGGTCGGCGTGCGAGGGAATGACCTGTACGTATCGTGGAGCGATTTTCGGAACGGAGACATCGACGTTTTCGTGGCGGCGTCGCACGACAAGGGACGTACCTGGTCCGCCCCGGTTCGCGCGACGACGGACTCGTTGCACAGCGGCCGCGATCAGTTTTTCCAGTTTTTGGCGGTCGATCCGATGAACGGCGACGTGTACATGCAGTTCTACGATCGACGCGACGATCCCGCCGATCGAAAGACGGCGTTCACGTTGGCGCGATCGACCGACGGAGGTCGCACGTTCACCAACTACGCGTGGTCGGACGCGGCGTTCGAGGGACGCAGCGCGTTTCTCGGCGACTACACCTGGCTCACGGCGTACGACGGCCGCGTCTACGGGATCTGGGCCGAGACGGCAACCATCGATTCCGCCGGTGCCGGGCGGCCCGCGGGCGTGGGCGCGGCGCGAGTCGGTACGATCGTCCGAATCGGGACGGCCGATTTTCGGAAGCGATAGAACGGAATACCTGAGGCGTCGGGGACGCCGCGACTATCAGCCGGAGGTATGGCCCCTCATCGCTTCGCGCACGGCGCTGTAGAGCGACTCGGCGTGGAACGGCTTCTTGATGAAAGGAACTTCGGCGCGGCCGATGATGCTGCGCTCCAACTCGCTCACGTCGCCCGACACGATGGCGACCGGCACGTCAGGGTACTGGTCGCGAATCTGGTAAGAGAGGTCGATGCCGGTCATGCCCGGCATGGTGACGTCGGAAAGCACGAGATCGATCTCGTCGCGCTGCGCGGCGAGCACCTGAAGCGCTTCGGGGCCGTTGCTGGCTGTGCGAACGGCGAATCCACCCGCCTCGAGCATGCGGGCGATGGTTTGTCGCGTCGGTTCGTGGTCGTCCACCACGAGAACCGTTTTGGCCGCGTGGTGTGTTGCGTCGGACATCGTCGGGTGCTCCAGATATGGAAGTCGCTCTGTACAATGGTAAGTTGACCGACAAGCGCAAGGACCCGCAATCGACCATGCAAATTTCAACTCCCGCTCGCGTCGGTACGCTGATCGGTCTCATCGCGCTCTGCGCGTACTCGGTGGCGCGAATGACGCGGCCGCCCGCCGCCGTCCCGGCAACCGCTTCCGACACGGTTTTTTCGGCGGAGCGCGCAATGCACGACGTCGAAGCGATCGCGGCGCGCCCGCATGCGATGGGAATGCCGGATCACGATCGGGTACGCGACTATATCGTCCGTCGGCTCGAGGCGCTCGGAGTCAAGGCGCAGGTGCAAACCACGACCGGCGTCGGCACCCGTTTTCAGGCCGCGGGCCGAGTCCAGAACATTCTCGCGTGGCTGCCAGGATCGACGTCGGGCGGGAAGGGCGTTCTTCTCGCGGCGCATTACGACGGCGTCGAAGCCGGCCCCGCGGCCGGCGACGACGCGTCCGGATGCGCCGCGCTTCTCGAAACGGTGCGCGCGCTCAAGGCACGAAGGACGCCGCTGGCGCACGACGTGTTCGTGCTGTTCTCGGACGGCGAGGAGGCGGGCCTCATCGGCGCGGCGGCGTTCGTGCGCGAGCATCCGTGGGCGAAGGACGTCGCGTTCATTCTGAACTTCGACGCGAGGGGCACGAAGGGGCGCGTGTACATGTTCGAGACCGGCCCCGGAAACCGGGACGCCGTCTCGGCGCTGCGCGCGGCGGGCGACGTTTCCGCCGGATCGGTTTTCACGACGCTGTATCGCTCGCTGCCGAACGACACGGACCTGTCCGAGCTGTCCTTGCTCAACGTGCCCGCCCTCAACTTCGCGTTCGCCGACGGCGTCGAGCGGTATCACACGCTGCACGACGACGTCGCGCACCTCGATTCGGGAAGCGTTCAACATCTTGGCGCGCAGATGCTCGCCGTGACGCAGAAGGTGGCGAACGAAGATCTGCCGCGACCCAAGACCGGCGACGCCGTCTTCTTCGACATGCCGTTGCTCGGGCTCATCGTGTATCCGATCGGTCTGGCGATTCCGCTCGCGCTCGTCGCGTTCGTGCTCACGGTCCTGGTCGTCCGCCACCATCTGAAGGGCGTGGGCATCGGTGTGGCGTCCATGATCGTCGCGCTCGTGGTGTGCGGCGGGCTGGCGGCGATGATCCACCTGCGTGGCGCGGCGATGTGGAGTTGGACGTTTGCGCTCGCCGTCGCACTCGCGGTCGTTGCGGTGAATCTGGCGCTCTACGCGCTCGGCACGCGTGTCTCACCCGATTTGCACGCAGGCGTTCTGGTTTTCTGGCTGCTCCTCGCGCTGGTGACGAGCTTCACCGTTCCGGGTGCGAGCTATCTGTTCACGTGGCCGCTCCTGTTCACTCTGATTGCCGCACGATCGGGGCGCTGGGTGCCGTGGTGGATCGCGGCCGGCGTGACGCTGCTACTTCTCGCCGGATTCGCTTATGCGGTTGCCGCGATCATGCTCGGGGTTTCCGGCCTGGGCGCGTCGGTTCTGGCGATTTTCACCACGTTGATCGTATGGCTGATTGCGCCGCTCATGATGCGCGTCGCGGGCGGTCGTCGGAGCTCGTGGCCCCTTCCGGCCGCGTTTGCCGGCGCGGCGATCGTGTCCGCGGCGATCGGCGTTGGAACGACGAGCCCTAGTGCCGCGGAACCGATTCCGACCGCGCTGGTCCTCGCCGAGCCGGCGGACAGCGGGCGGGCGCTCCTGGGCTCGCTGTTCGGCCTCGACGCGTGGACCAAGAGCGTGCTCGGGCCAACGACGAGCAATCCGCCCGCTTGGGTGTCGGCGCTCCGGTTGTCCGGCGCCCACTTTTCGGAAAACACATATCCGCGCGTCGATTTGGCGGCGCCGACGGCGACGTACATTCGCGATACCGTCGTCGACGGGGCACGGCGCGTCATCGTGCGCGTGAAGGCGCCGCCGGGTGCGTACGCGTTGCGAGTTCGACCCACCGGCGCGCCGATCATCCGTCTGGCGATCGATGCACGCGTCGTCGACACGACGCGATTCCGACGAAAGACATCGACGTGGGTGTATTGGGCGGTTCCGGATAGTGGAGCGGTTTTTTCGATCGCGATTCCGCCGGGATCGCAGATCGACCTGAGCCTCATGTCGCAAACCGCCGGGCTCCCGACGATCCTCACCATTCCGCCACGTCCGCCGGACGTCGTTCCGGCGCAGACCGGGGACATCACGGCCGTCTATCGCTCGACGCGTTTCTAGGTTGCGGCGAATCAGCGGTGAAACCTTACACGATTCGAACGCCCTGAATTAGCGAAGGTGGCATCGATCGACCAAGTTCGATCGCATGCTGTCGTGCATCGCCCTCTGTCACGCGCTCGCCGGCGCGCCGACGCCTCCCGTGACGTACGTCGGGCGTGAGAACCAGCTCCACGTGCGCATTCCGCGCGTCGGGACGGAGAATGCATCGATCGCGATCGACGGCATGCTGGACGAACCCGCGTGGAAATCGGCGGCGCTGCTGACCGGTTTTTCGCAGTTTTCGCCGCAAGACGGCGTGCCCGCCGCCGATTCGACGCAAATATTGGTTTGGTACTCGAGCAATGCGTTGTACGTCGGCGTGCGGGCGTTCGAGGCGCACGGCGCGGTCCACGCGACGCTCGCCGACCGCGACAAGATTTCGGCCGACGACAACGTCCAGCTTCTTCTCGGCACGTTCCACGATCAGCGTCAGGCCTATGTGTTCGCCGTGAATCCGCTCGGCGTGCAAATGGACGGGATGCTCGTCGAGAATGGATTGGGGGCGCGCGGCAGCTGGACGCCGACGCTCGCCGGACGTGCGTCGGCGGACCTCAGCCAGGACTTCGTGTTCGAGTCGAAGGGGCGCCTGACCGAGTTCGGGTACGAGGTCGAGGTGCGGATCCCGTTCAAGAGTTTGAAGTACCAGTCATCGGCGCAGCAGACGTGGGATCTCAACGTCGTGCGCGAGGTGCAGCACTCCGGCTACGAGGACAGCTGGGCGCCAGCGGTGCGCGCGAACGCCTCCTTCCTCGCGCAGTCGGGAACGATCGAGGGACTCACGGGCCTCGAGCGCGGCGTCGTGCTCGACGTCAATCCGGTCGTGACCCAGCACGTGAACGGCGTGCCGACGGCCGGCGGCTGGGATTATCACGCAGAGAGGCCGCAGCTTGGCGGCACGGCGCGTTGGGGTATGACGAATACGCTCACGATGACGGGCACGGCGCATCCTGATTTCGCCGAGGTCGAGTCGGACGCGGGCCAGTTCGTGATTGATCCGCGGCGCGCGCTCTTTTTTCCGGAGAAGCGGCCGTTCTTCATCGAGGGGCTCGAATCGTTCAGCGTGCCGCACACGTTGATCTACACCCGCGACATCGCCGAGCCGGACGCCGCGGTGAAGCTCGCGGGGAAAGTTGACGGCACGAGCGTCGGATTTCTCTCGGCGGCCGACAACGCGAGTCTCTCGGCGTCGGGGCACGATCGCGCCGTCTACGACATCGTGCGCGCGCAGCACGACTTCGGCGACCAATCGCGGCTTGGCGCGGCGTACACGGACCGGGTGCTCGGCGGCGACTACAACCGCGTGGCTGACGTCGACGGCCGTGTCGCGTTCGGCGACGCGTACAACGCGATCTTCCAGTACGCACAGAGCTTCGACAAGACGCGCGACGTCGCGCGCAACGCGCCGCTGTGGACCGCGGCGATCGCGCGCAACGGAAAGCAGTACGGCTTCCGCTATTTCATCGACGGCATCAGCGACGATTTCCGCGCCGGGAGCGGCTTCATCTCGCGGGCCGGGATCGTGCACGGGCTCGCCGACGAGCGGTTCACGTGGTTCGCCGAGCGAGGGTCGAAGCTCGAGGCGATCACGGCCGACGTGAATTACGACGACACGTGGGAGTACTCGCACTTCGTGCGGCGCGGCGACGCGCAGGACAAGAAGGTTCACGTGAGCGGGACGGCGGCGTTTCGCGGCGGCTGGAACGTCGGCCTGGGCGTGTATTGGGAAACGTTCGGCTGGGACTCGACGCTCTACGCCGGCTATCGGATTCTCTCGCCGACCAGCGACACGCTGCCGTTCACGGGAATCGGGCGAATCTTCAATCGAGACTACGTCTTCACGCTCGCCACGCCGCAGTGGTCGGCGTTCAACGCGAATCTGCTGTACGTGGGCGGGCAGGACGAGAACTTCTTCGAGTGGGCGCAGGCGAACATCAACCTGGTGACGCTGACCGTGAGCATGCGGCCGAGCGATCGCGTTCGCGTGGACGGGTCCTACGCGTACCAGGATTTCTGGCGCCGCAGCGACGGTTCACTGGTCGCGCGCAACGCGATTCCCCGGCTCAAGATCGAATACCAGCTCACCCGGTCGATCTTTTTGCGCGTCGTCGGCGAGTACGACTTGAGCGAGATGAACGACCTTCGCGACGAGACGCGGACGAACTACCCGTTGCTGGTGAACGGATCGCTCGCGCGTGCGACTCGCTCACGCGCATTGCGCGGAGACTATTTGTTCTCGTACACGCCGCGGCCGGGCACGGTGTTCTTCCTCGGCTACGGCAACGCCGGCAGCGGGCTACCCGACGCGACGCGGCGCTTCGACTTCGAGCCAATACATCGGGCATCGGACTACTTCTTCGTGAAGTATTCGTATTTGTTCCGGATGTAGCGTTCTGCGGGCGCACGGCATCTGCGACTGTCCTCGGCGTCTCCGCGGTGAGTAGTTGTGCGGTTCCTACGGCGAAGGAGCTGGACGCCAGTCCGGCGCCACCAAGCCGGCCTTACCGTCCAGATACTTGTCGAACCAATAGAGCTGCCAATCGAGACTCTCGACGAGATGCCGGGGCTCGCCGGTGCGCGTGAGGTTGTGGTTTTCGCGCGGGAAGAAGACGATCTCGGCGGTCTTGCCATAGTGTTTGAGCGCGCGGAACCACTGTTCGCCCTGCTCGATCGGCACGCGATAGTCGTTGTCCGAGTGCAGGATCAGGATCGGCGTCGAGACGTTCTGTACGTACTTGAGCGGCGAGCGATCCCAATAGAGATCGTACTTCTGGAAGATGTCGCCGCCGAAGTCGCCGGCGTGGCCGTAAGCGCCGTCGCGCGTGCCGTCGTCGCTGATGAAGTTCGAGATGCTGCGCAGCGTGACCGCAGCCTTGAAGCGGTTCGTGTGGCCGACGATCCAGTTCGTCATGTAGCCGCCGTAGCTTCCGCCGGTGACGCCGAGTCGCATCGTGTCCAGCCAGGGGTTCGAGGCGATGACCGCATCCAACCCGTTCATGATGTCGATGTAGTCCTTGCCGCCCCACTCGTTCTCGATACCGCGCTGGAACGCGCGCCCGTAGCCCGTCGAGCCGCGCGGGTTGGTGAAGAACACGCCCCACCCGTGCGCGGCGTAGACCTGGAACTCGTGGAACCAGTCGACGCCGTATTGTCCGGCCGGACCCCCGTGGATGCTCAGCACGAGCGGATACGTGCGCCCGGGTTGCCAGTTCAACGGCTTCACGAGAAAGCCGTCGACCGGCCAACCGTCGGCGCCCTTGTACGTCATCCGCTGTACCGACGCGAGCGAAAGAGTCGACCAGAGCGCCGCGTTGTGATTCGACAGCTTCTTTTCATGGAGCTGATCGATCGACGACGAGTAGACGTCATCCATGTGCGTGAAGTCGTTCACCAAGTACACCATGCGTCCGTTCGCCGAGATGCTCGGGCTGCGGACGGCTCGCGAGCCGGCGGTCACCTGGATGAGGCGATGGTCGGCGATCTCGAGGCGGAAGATCTGATACTCGCCTTTGACGCCCGTGTCGAAGTAGAGCGCGCGTCCGTCGCCGGACCACTGGAGATCGGTCGGGATCAGGTCGAGCGACGGATACGGCGCCGTCGTCACGCCGCCGTTCCCTCCAACCGGCGCGATCAGAATCTGCGGCGGCGCCTCCTCCGCCGCGGCCGTCACGTACGCGATCGATTTTCCGTCGGGCGACCAGCGCGGCGAGTTGTCCGGCCCCTCGGCGGCCGAAATCTTGGTCGGCGCGCCACCTTCGGGGCCGATCGTCCACACGTCGGTGTTGCGTCCGCCGTCGTACTCGTGACCGGTTCGGTCGGAGACGAACGCGATGCGCGTCCCGTCAGGCGACCATTGCGGGTCGGTGTCGTTCCAATCGTCGCCGTCCGTGATCTGGTGCGCGTTGCCCGTCGCGAGATCCACGATCCAGAGGTGCGATCGCTTGTCGTCGTACCAGCCGGTGTCGTTGAACTTGTACGACAGGTGCGAGTAATGGCGCACGTCGCTCGACGCCGTCGCCGGCCGCTTGTCGCTCGGACCGCTGCGGCTCAAACACGCGGCCCGATTTCCCGCCGGCGACGGGACGCAATTCGACACGCCGTTCATGATGCTCGTCACCCGGCGCGGCGCTCCGCCCGCGAGCGACAGAATCCACAGCTGCGGCCTGCTCCCATTGGGACGTCGGGCACCACTCGTGTCGGTCGACGCGCGCGCCGACGTAAAGGCGATGCCCGATCCGTCGGGAAGCCATCGCGGTCCGCTCGGCGCCCACGCTTCGTCGATCAACACACGCGCCGGCACGCTTCCGTCGGTCGGCGCGATCCACACCGACGATATGCGCCGGTTTTGCGCGCGATCCACGCGTGAGACGACGTAGACCACGCGCGCCCCGTCGGGCGAGATGTGCGGGTCCGAGACCAACTCGAACGAGAAGTAATCCTGCGGCGTGATGCCACGCGTCTGCGCGGCGACGGACAGCCGAGGAATCGCCAGAAGCAGGGCGAGGAACGGGCGAATGCGCATGACGCGAGAAAGGAGGGGAGTGGGCGAGGCGTCTGGCAGGAAGATACGCTTTGGCGGGCACGACCGCTTCGGGCGTGTGTCACAGCCGGGCCGGCACTGTCTGGCGCCGCAGGTCGGGTCCGACCAGCTTTCACCAGACATGCCGGCGACCAAAAAACGAACGAAAAAGAAGGCGGCGGCCGCACCCGCGGCTTCCCGTGGACTGGAAGCGCGCCGGATCGCGTCCGCCTCTCCTCCGGCCGCAGTCGAATCACTCGGCAAGGCGATCGAAGAGGGTGGCGGCTCGGTGCTGGCGACGTATCGAGATCCGCTCGGCTCCAACTGGCAGATCCTCGCCGCGCTGCCGATCGACAAGGTCGAACCGACTCCGTATCAGAGAGACCTCTCGGAGACGCACGTCGAACGCGTCGCCAAAGCCATCGACCAGCTCGATCGCTATCTGGATCCGGTGATCGCCGTACCAGGACCGAACGGCACATACTGGTCCCCGAACGGCTACCACCGGCTTGGCGCGATGCGGCAGCTCGGTGCGAGGTCGATCATCGCGATCGTGGTGCCGGAGCCCGAGGTCGCACATCGCATTCTCATACTGAACACGGAGAAGGCGCACAATCTTCGCGAAAAAGCGCTCGAGGTCGCGCGTCTCGCCGAAGGACTGGCGACGCTCGACAATCGGCCCGAGAAGGAATTCGCCACCGAGTTCGAGGAGCCGGCGTTCGTGACGCTCGGCTTCTGCTACATGGAGAACGGGCGGTTCTCGGGCGGCGCCTACCATCCGATTCTCAAGCGCTGCGACAAGTTTCTGTCGTCCAAGTTGTCCACCGCGTTGGAGACTCGGAAAGAGCGCGCGGCGAAGCTGCTCGAGCTCAACGAGCTGGTGAACCAGGCGGTCGCGGGACTCAAGGCCAAAGGCCTCGAGAGTCCGTACCTCAAAGCGTTCGTCGTCGCGCGGATCAATCCACTGCGCTTTCAGCGCAAGCCCACCGCCGACTTCGACGAGACCATCGACAAGATGTTGGGGAGCGCGCGCCGATTCGACGCCGGGAAGATCAAGGCGGACCAAGTCGCGCGGAGCGGCGGCGCTCCGTCGACGGAGGAGTGACGACGTCGAGTCTCGTCCAGCCGCGCGTCACGTTGCTGTCTGGTCCGACGCCGGTTCAAGAAGTGCCTCGCCTTCGCGCCGCCCTCGGCGGCGGGCCGACGTTGCTCGTGAAGCGCGACGACTCGATTCCCTTCGGCTTCGGCGGCAACAAGGTGCGCAAGCTGGAGTTCGTGCTCGCCGAAGCGGTCGCGCGCGGAGCGGATACGCTGGTCACGGTCGGTGGTGTGCAATCGAATCACGCGCGCGCGACGGCGGCTGCCGGGGCGTCGCTCGGTCTCAAGTGCGTGCTCATCCTCAACGGACTGCCGCCCGCACACGCGACGGCGAACGCGTTGCTCGATCGGTTGCTGGGCGCCGAGATCGAGTACATCGAGTCGAGAGATGCACGAACCGGCGCGAGCGAGCGCGTGATGCGCCGCCTACGCGCCGAGGGCCGCCGCCCCTTCTTCGTGCCGCTTGGCGCGTCGACCGTGGTGGGCGCGTTCGGCTTCGTGGCGGCGATCGAGGAGATGCTCGAGCAAGGCGTGCTGCCCGACGTGATCGTGCACGCCGGGTCGTCGGGCGGAACACAGGCGGGGCTCGTCGCCGGCGTGGCGCGACACGGCCTCCACACGCGCGTCATCGCGGTGAGCGCGGACGATTCGGCCGACGCGATTCGGTCCAAGGTGCGATCGATCGTTCGGGGAATCGGCGGCCTCGAGTCGTTCGACGGCGACATCGAGGTCGACGATGCGTGGGTCGGCGACGGCTATGGAATCCCGACCAATTCCTCGCGCGAGGCGCAATCGCTTGCCGCGCGCACCGAAGCGCTCTTCGTCGACCACACGTACACGGCAAAAGCGCTCGGCGCGTTGATATCGTACATCCGCGACGAGCGCTTTACTCCGGATCAGACCATTCTATTCTGGCACACCGGCGGTCAGGTCGGACTGTTCGCCTGACCGCGGGCTCGCACGGCGAAATCAGCGGTGCGTTCGTTCGATCCACGTTCCTGTCTGGTCGCGCGCGATCATGTAGACGACGCCGCCCTTGCCGAAGCCGACGATCGTCCGGCCGGCGGGGAGTTGCACACGGTCCGCCAGAGCGCCCTGACCGTTGATCACGTCGTAGATCGCGCCGCCGATGGCGCCGGCGCGCGTCGCGCTGGTTCGAACCCAGACGTTTCCGTCTTCGTCCGCACGGGCGGCGCCCTGTGTGAATGCCGGGCGGTAGTCGGGAAGCTCGCTCGCGCTCACGACCGTCTGATTCATTCCGCCGCCCATGCTGGCCACCTTCGTCGCGACTCCGCCGCCATCGCCGCCAGCGGTGGTTTGGAAGCTCATGACGACCATGCCGCCGGGTCCGCCCGGGCCGCCGCCTCGCGCTCCGCCTCCGGCGACGACCGCGTTCCCTCCGTTGGCGGCGAGAGCGGCGCGGGCCTTCTCCTGCGCCGCTTTCGTCGAGTCGACGACGGCGACCTTGTCTTCATCGCTCAAGCGCTGCCAGTCGAACGGGACCTTCGGGGCCGAGGCGATCGTTCCATCAGCCTTGAGGATGTCGACGTGATAGTCCTGACCGCGGACGATCGCGATCGCGCCGTTCGAGAGCACGGCCCAATCGTCGACGATCGGCATCGGATTGAGCTCATTCGTCGCCGTCATGCCGTGGTCGCTCTGGACGATGTTCATCTTCGTCTTAGGAATCTTGTAATAGCCCGCCGTGTCCACTCTGCGTGTGGCGAGATCGACACGTACGATCGCCGACGAGTCGGGGAAGTCGGGCATGACGGGGCCGCCGCCGGCTCCCTTGCCACCCGGCTGCGTGAGGCGAAGACCAGCGCTTCTATAGACGAGACGCCCGGCGGCGTCGACACCCGGCGTGCCGATGAGATTGTTGCCGAGGCTCCCCGCGTCCTGCGACCGGGGGACCGAAGCGACGCGGGCGATCTTGCCCGCGGGATCGATCACGAACATCGACAGGCCGGCCGGATCGACGAAGAGCGTCGTGTCGGCCACGTATCGAATCAGTCCACCCGGCCGCGTTCCGTACGAGTTGAGCTGTCCGCTGGTCGAGTCGGCGAGCACGAAGGTGTTGGCGAGCCCGGGGTCGAGGATCGTCAATCGGCGGTTCTGAATGTCGTTGACGAGGAGCCGGCCGCCCGCGAGCTGCCGAACCGCCGCCACGACTCCGAACTCCGGTTTCGACGACGCGTCGGGAGCGTTGATGAGGCGGATGGCCGGCGTCTGGGCCGCCGCGACGGCGGGCACGAACGCGATGAGTGGGAGGATGTGTTTGCGCATGAGAATGTTGGAATGGACTGACGTCACGGAGTTCCGGACTTGATGATGACTTGCATGCCACCGCCGCCGCCGGCGGGAATTGCTCCGCCGCCCGGCAGCATGATCATTCCGAGCCCGGTGCCCGTCGTGCCGGAGCGGACCGAGGCCAGGTAGCGCGTGTCGAGGTACGGCCCGACGAACGACGGGAGCTTCCGCATCTGTGCGTGCGTGAGAACACCGCGCACTTTCGGCGCGAGCCGAATCAGGGCGTCCACCGACGCCTCGCGCGCGGTCTTGTAGCGGTCGTACGCCGCGTCCTGGTCGTATCGTTCGGGAAGCGCGGCGAGGAACTTCACGACCGGCGTCCAGATGGAATCGAGCGAGATCGTGTACATGCGATTCAGCACGGCGATGCTGTCCGCCTGCGGTCCGTCCAGCTCGAGCGTATCGGCCTGGCGGAGAATCTGCGCCATCGGATTCATGACGCCGCCCGAACCGTAGAACGCGCGGAGAAGCGCCTCCGGAGCCTTCGTGCCTTGTGTCGTGCGTCCGCGATCCAGCAGCTGCGTGAGATCCTGACGCTCGCGCGCCGGTCCCACGTCGACGCGGAGCAGCGCGGTCAGCGTCACCGGCGCGCGGATCGCCGATTGCGACAGCGCGGTCGCGCCGAAGCGCGGATTCACGTCGTACTTGTACGTCTTCGAGACCGGGTCGAAACCGCGCACGAACAGGAGCTGGGACGTCGGAATGAAGGGCTGGCCCCAACCATGAAGATGGTCTTCACCGTGCATGATCACGTCCGCCGCGGCGAGCGGATTCGCGATCTGGAACGAGATGTTGGCGCGCTGCGGCATGCGCACCTTCACCGGGTTGAACGAGAACGTGAGGAACGCGCTCGACGTCCACGGACCCTGACACGAATTGCGGGCGGCGACCGTGTTCATCTGGCTCTCGAGACAATCCCGTGCCGAATGTGATCCGGTCGCGAAGAGCTTTTGCATGGCCGCCGCGAGCGACGCATCGGCCGTCTTCGACGGGTCGAAGACGAACGCGCGGTCGTTGGAGTAGCCGTCGCCATTGATGTCGCCCGCCACGAGCGGCGTGTAGGGCGTGCCCGAGCGGAAAGACCCGTTCCACGACAGGCGGATGAAGTCGAACGCGTTGTAGGTCAGGCCGTACACGATCTGGTGGCGCGAGTCGAAGCTGGATCGCGCCCACGACGCGTCGAGCGGATTGCCGTCGGTGTTCGAGAACCCACGGACACGCTCGCGGGCGTTCGCGTACACGTACGACAGGCTCCACGAATAGTTGGAATTGAAGCTCGTGGGACGCAGCTGGAACGTGAACTGTCGGGCGTCCGACTCCATGTCGGAGCGAAGCTCGCTCACGTGCGTGAACGCGGTGTTCAACCGCGATTCGCCCGGAGCGATCCCGCCGGTGGTCGGAACGATGCTCGAGGTGCGCGCGTAGACCGGCCGGCCGCCCTCGCTCGTGAGCGCGAACTGCTCCACCGGGTTGAAGTTCAGATCGAACGTGCTCGGCTGATCGAGGTTCAGCGAGTACGTCGCGTCGACGGACGCGAGGAACATGTTGTCGAGAATCGACCCGTTCCATTGGAGATTCGAGCGCAGCGCGCGCGGCGCCGTGTACTGCTTGTCGAACACGGCGACGTTCGGGGCGCTGCTGGCGAACACGCTGCCCGTCGTACCGTCCGCGCACTGCGTCGGAATGGCGCCGACGTTCGCCGAGTAGGCGGCCCAATTCGGCGTCGGAGCCGCCACCCCGACGCACAGCAGTTGTTGCACCGCGGAGGGAAGCCCGGTGTTGTCGAGCGCGCTGCCGATGGACTGCGCGTTTGGAGTGCTCTGGAAAAGGCCGATGCCGCCGCGAATCACGGCCCGCGGGCCGCGCACCGCGTTCTGGAACGCGGCGATCTGCGGTCCCGTACCGTAGGTCCACGAGAATCCAACGCGGGGGCTCGCGTAGATCTTGTTCGGCACGTAGTCGTTCCGGAGACCGAACGCCTGCTCGACGGCCGGGTTGAACTCCGGCGTGTTCGTGAAGCGGTTTCCATCGAGGCGCAGGCCGTACTGAATCTGGAGATCGTCCGTCGGCCGGTACGAGTCGCCCAACGATGTGCCGACGACGAACTGTCCGTCGCTCCGCGCCCGCGGCGTCAGCTGCCGAGTGAACGAGGCGGGCAACCCATTGGCGAGATCGCCGAGCGAATTGAAGCTGAACGTTCCGAGCTCGTTGGTGCTGAGGTCCTGCTCGTATTGGTCGTGCCGCAGCTCGGTCGTGAATTTGAGCCGATGCTTGTTGTTCTCGCTGAACCACGACAGCGTGTTCATCGCCTGCGCCGTCGTCGTGGTCATGTTGACGTTCATCGTCGGGTTGCCGCCGAACGCGAGGTTCTGCACGCCCGACGTGCCGTCGGCGAACGTCGAGTTGACCCGCACGGACCCGTTGGGCAGATCCACGAAGGGATTGCCGTAGAACCGCATCCGGTTGACGCCGACCTGCGTTTCGCTCAGCATGCCGAACCCGTAATAGCCGGAGTGCTTCGCCTGGACGCCGCCGTACCAGTTGATCCGCTCGCCGCCATGCGACGGCAATTCGGTGCTCGACAGCCCCGACGGATCCTGTCGGTTCCACGATCCGTTGAAGGTGATGTTGATCGCCTGGCCAGTCGTCGACGACGGCGGCGCCCAGTCGAGAGTCCCGAACAGCAGCGCGTTGTCGCCCAGCCGCGCGCCCGGAATGCCTCCGATGTTGGGCGGAACGTGAGCTTGTCCGAGAATGTCGAGGAGGTTCTGCACGGAGTCTTCCGATACGCCGACGGCGCGCAGCCCCAGCGCATCGGTGTTCAAAAGGCTTTGGAGATCCGAAGATCGCCGGCCGGCCTGATACGCCACCGAGAAAAACGATTTGTCGGTTTGAATCGGACCCGAGAACAATCCGCCCGCCGAGATGTTGTGGTATTGCTGGCCGAGCTGGCGACCGGCGGGATCGGTCCACTGCATCTGCGGCGCGTCGAAGTTGAAGCTCGACGTGCGAATCTCGTAGTTCGACCCCGGGCGCGAGCGCACGTTGAGCAGCCCGCCGCTGAAGTTCCCGCGCGACACGTCGTAGGGTGATGTGACCAGCGACGTCGAGACGTTCGCGTCTCGCGGCAGGTTCGAGCCGCCGAAGTTCATGCCGTTCAGCGTCGTGGCGTTCTGGTCGGGCGTGAGACCGAGCACCGAGAAGCCGTTGGGATTCCCATCGGCGCCGGGGATCAGTTGCACTCCCGGGAGCGACGCCGCGAGCGCGGCGAGATCGCCGAGTTGGTCGGCGGGCACGTTCCCGGCCGACGCCGAGCGTTCGCTGCCGCTGATGTCTGGGACGTCCTGGCGCCCCACGCGTTGCCGGTCCGCCTTGACCTCGACGGCGTCGAGCCGCTCCGCTACGCGCTGGAGCTTGGCGTCGCCGATCAGGATCTCCTGGTCGCCGGTCCGCTTGATCTCGAAGCGTCGTCCCGCGAAGCCGAGCGCGGCGACGCTCACGAAGTAGTCGCCCTCGTCACCCGGGAATGTCACGGTGTACCGGCCGTTCTTATCGGTCCGCGCGGTTCTGGTGACGTTGCCGGTCAGCGACGTGACCGTGACCGTGGCGCGTTCGACCGGGAGGCTGTCCGGCCCGATGATGCGGCCGCGAATGACATCGGTTTGCGCGAACGCCGATGCCGTATGAAGTGCGATCGCACCCATGACCGACAGTGCGACGATGATGCTGCGTCGGAGACTCACTTAGAAACTCGGGCTGAAGTAAGAGGTGGGAACAGCCTGGCGAATTCCAGCGCCGGCCGGCAGAGCATCCTTCTCCGGCTCGTGGGCTTAGTCTCACTTGGGCGGCCGCAGGGTTTACCCGCCGCTTCAGGTGGCGTCGCCCGATTCGCGTGGCGGAATCTAGGGGCGGGCACCGCCGCGTGACGGCCGGCCGAGGCCTACCATTAGGTTTGGCCGCTCCATGACTGGCGCCCATGAGGTGCCGGCGGGGCTGAGGGCGCATTGTGTCTGGACGAAATCGACGTCATGTTGACGCCGATGTCTCGCGATTGGCGGCGGAGATCGACGCGATGACGCGCCGGCTCGCCGCCGCGGCCGAGGAAGAAGGGAAGTAATCGAGGCGAGGGAGGTGGCTCGTGAGATCGCTCGACGACCTGTTCGACGCTTCCCGGACCGGGGATCGCGAGGGTGCGGCGCGCGTGCTCACCCGGTCGCCAGAGTTGGCGAGAGTCACCGGGCCGCACCCGATCTGGGGCGGAGAGCCGACCGCGCTCCATGTCGCCGTCGAGAACGGGCGCGCCGACGTCGCCGCGCTTCTGCTCGATGCCGGCGCCGACCCCAACCACCCAAGCGACATGTACGACGGTTGGTCGCCGCTGCTGATCGCGGCGGGGCGTGAATCCCGCGAGCTGGTCGAGCTGCTTCGCTCGCACGGCGCGCAGATCGACGCCTGGGAAGCGGCGGCGCTCGGGGATCTGGCGCGTCTTTCCGAGATCGTCGACCAGCACTCGTCGGTCGTCCGCGAGCGGCGCGCGAACCAGGCGCCGCCGCTCCACTTCGCGGCTACGGTGGACGTCGCTCGCTTCCTCGTCGCGCAGGGCGCCGCGCTCGACGCGCTCGACAAGTACGGCGCCACCGCGGCGAGGTCGGCCGCGTATGGGCGGCGCACGCGGCGGCCTGTTGCGAGATTCCTCATGGATGTGAGCGGCGAATCCGACGCGTGGCTGCTCGCGGCGCTCGACGACGTCGACGGCTTGACGCTGATGGCCGAGACCGGCGCCGACATTCTGGGCGCGCGACGCAGCGGGTTGAATCCGGCGAGCGGGATCGGAGAGACGCCGCTGCACACCGCGGCCGCGCTGGCCAACCTCGCCACTGTGAGTTTTCTAATCGCTCGGGGCGTGGACGCCGACGTTCCATCCGGACCCGACGGCGATCGCGCGCTGCACTACGCGGCCAAGCGCAACGCGCGCGACGTCGTCGACGCGCTGTTGGCAGCGGGCGCGAACCCGAGGCTCAAGGACGCCAGACACGAGGCGACGCCCGCGGATTGGGCGCGGTTCGCCGGCCATTTCGCGCTGGCGACCTACTTAGAAGACTTGGAAGTGACCTAGCTCACTTAGAGTACTCGAAAAACCGTCCGGGTGTAGCGGGGTGTTGCGAAGGCCCGTGCCCCTCGTCACAGAGGGTGTGTGCCGGCCGCCCTAGGTGTTTAACAGCGTGATATGACACCTTTTATGGGGCCGCACGATGGTCGTGCGACCGTTCACCCCGTGACTCCTATGCGCAACCGTCTTCTCGTTTCCTCGCTCGTCCTTCTTCCCCTCGCCGCCTGCACGAGCACGCAGGAACGGCAACGCGCCGACAGCGCCACGGCACTCGTGACGCAGCAGCGCGCGCTCCTCGGCAAGCTCTCGGCGGAGCGCGACTCCGTGTCGCAGACGCTCGCCGACGCGAACCTCTTCATCGGCCGGATCGACAGCTCGATCTCGCGCGTGAAGGGTCTCGGCCCGGGCAAGACCAAGAAGACTTCCGAGAGCGGCATCGAAGATCAGCTGCGCGCTCGCAAAGACATGCTCCGCCGCGTCGACGCGCTCGTCGAGCGGGCGCGCGCCACCGCGCGTGAAGTCACGGAGCTCAAGAAACAGCACGAGCAGCTGCTCGCCACGAACGGCAAGCTCACCGACGAGAACCGCGCTCTCAAGGATTCGATCGCGGCCGACGTGAAGCACATCGCCGACTTGATGGCGAGCGTCGATCAGCAGGCGCAGACGATCGTGCTGCTCCAGGGTCGCATCGACCAGATGGGTAAAGACCTCGAGATCGTCCGCACCGAGTCGGCCAAGGCGTACTACGTGGTCGGCACCGAGGACGAGCTGCTCCAGAAAGGCGTGATCACGCGCGAGGGCGGCGCGAATCTCCTCGTGCACCGCTTCGGCCGCACGCTGGTTCCGGCACGCGATCTCAAACCCACGGAGTTCACGGCGATCGATACGCGCGCGGTGCACGAAATCGCGCTGCCGGACTCCACCCGCGAGTATCAGATCGTCTCGCGGCAGAGCCTCGACGATGCCAAGGTGACCGCGCGCGACGGCGCGAAGTTCCACGGCCCGCTCCAAATCGCGGAAGCCGACAAGTTCTGGGCGACGTCGAAGTATTTGATCATCGTCCAGCGCTAGAACGCGCTCCACGAAATCGAGCTCGCCTCGGCACCGACTGCCGAGGCGAGTTCGTTTGTGCGGCACACCCCCTGCGAAAACCGGCCAAAGCGGCGCGGCGACGCCGCGTCGAGCGACGCTTGCTCGCCGGCCCCAACAGTGAGGAGACGCACAATGGCCCAAAACGACCAGGACTTCGAGTGCCGTCAATGCGGCGCGCATTTCGACTCGCGTGAACAGCTCGATCGCCACACCCGGCAACAGCACACCGCGCAAGCCGGATCATCGCAGTCCGGATCGTCGTCCGAATACGGACGCAGACAGGATGGCCAGGATTTCAACGACGACGACAGCGATCTGAACAACTAGGCTCGCCGCGCCGCCCCGACACGGGGGCGGCGGCCCACGAGTGAGATTCTCTTTCGCGCCGGGCGCGAGGCTCACAGCCTCGACGCTCGGCGCGTATTTTTGGGTTCCCGAAAGATTCCCACGGGTTGCGCAGTGCCGGTACGCGGCAACTGGACTCGTACCGCGCGCGCTGCCAACATAGGGTTCGTCGCCCGCGTAACGGTTCTGGCCGATGCCGGGCCGAACGTCGTTTCCCCCCTTTCCGAGCAACACGCTGCCGTGTCGTCATCCACCAAAACACAGTCCCGCCGCGCGCCGTACACCGGCCCGAGCCGCGGCGCGGAACCCATCGCGTCGAGCGGGGCTCCCGTCACCAATCGGCTCCTCCCGCTCGTCGTTCTCCTTTTCATTGGAAGCGGATGCGCGGCGCTGATTTACGAGATCGTCTGGTTTCAGCTCCTGAGCCTCATCATCGGGTCGTCGGCGGTGTCGCTCGGCGTTTTGCTCGGAACGTTCATGGGTGGCATGTGCATCGGCAGCCTGTATCTCTCGCGCTTCGTGTCGCGCCGCCAACACCCGCTGCGCGTCTACGCGATGCTCGAGCTGGCGATCGCAGGGTTCGGGCTATTGGTGCTGTGGGGGCTGCCGTACGCGGGCGGTCTGTACTTCGCAATCGCGCTTCACGGGACGGCGGATCTCCTCGTTCGTGGGCTGTTCTGCGCGCTCTGCCTGCTGCCGCCGACGCTTCTCATGGGCGCGACGCTGCCCGCCATCGCGCGCTGGGTCGAGACGACTCCGGAAGGCGTGGCGTGGTTGGGCTTCTTCTACGGTGGCAACATTGCCGGCGCAGTGCTCGGTTGCGTGCTCGCCGGTTTCTATCTCCTGCGCGTTCATGACATGGCGGTGGCGACCTACGTCGCCGTGGCCATCGACGTGATCGTCGCCGGAATCAGCCTCGCGCTTGCCCGGGCCACGATGTATCGCGGCGAGGAAAACGCGACCGCTGACGCGAAGGAATCGGAATCGATCATCCCGGCCGGCGCGTGGCCCGTATATGTCACGATCGCGCTTTCCGGCGCGACCGCGCTGGCCGCCGAAGCCGTCTGGACTCGCCTGCTGTCGCTCCTGCTCGGCGCGACGACGTACACGTTCTCGCTCATTCTCGCCGCGTTCCTGCTCGGCCTTGGTTTGGGCAGCACCGGCGGATCGGCCATCGCGCGAACGGCGAAGCAACCTCGCCTCGCGCTCGGCGTTTGCCAGTTGCTGCTCACCGGCGCGATCGCGTGGGCCGCGTACTCGATGACGAAGATTCTTCCGTACTGGCCGGTCAGCCCGGGGTTGGCGGTCGACGCCACGCCGACTTTCCAGATCGACCTGGTTCGCTGTCTTTGGTCCGTCTTTCCGGCGGCGGTGCTTTGGGGAGCGAGCTTCCCGCTGGCGCTGGCGGCGGTCGGCCGCGGCGCGAAGGATCCCGCGCGGCTCGTCGGCAGCGTGTACGCCGCCAACACGATTGGCGGCATCATCGGCGCCCTGTTCGGCAGTTTGCTGATCATCGCGTGGCTCGGCACTCAGATGTCGCAGCGGCTGCTGATTGCGGTGGCGGCGGTGAGCGCGGTCGTCGCGCTCGTTCCGGTCGCGGTGGAAGGCGTGTCCAAGCTGACGACCACGCCGCGCCGCACGTGGTTGGGCCTCGCGACAGCCGGCGTCGCCGTTCTGCTGATGATGAGCGTTCCGCCGGTGCCGCCGCTTCTCGTCGGCTACGGCCGATGGTTCGCGACGCGTCTCGAGAACGCCAACGACTTCATCTACGTCGGCGAAGGAATGACGGCGTCGGTGGCGGTGTCGCAGCTGTCGAACGGCGTCCTGAACTACCACAATGCCGGCAAGGTGCAGGCGTCGAGCGAGCCGCAGGACATGCGTCTGCAGCGAATGCTCGGCCACCTCACGACGCTCTTGCCGCCGCATCCCAATTCCGTGCTCGTCATCGGTTGCGGCGCGGGCGTGACGGCGGGCGCGGTGAGCATCGATCCCGCTCTCCAGAGCGAGACGATCGCCGAGATCGAGCCGCTCGTGCCGGCGGTCGTGTCGAAGTACTTCGGCGCGCACAACTACAACGTCGTCACGAATCCCAAGGTGCACGTCGAGATCGATGACGCGCGGCATTTCATTCTTACGACCAAACAGAAGTTCGACGCCGTCACGTCGGATCCGCTCGATCCATGGGTGAAGGGCGCGGCCACGCTCTACACGAAGGAATTCTTCGACGTCGTGAAGGAGCACCTCAATCCGGGCGGCGTCGTGACGCTTTTCGTGCAGCTCTACGAGAGCAGCCCGGAAGCGGTGAAGAGCGAGGTCGCGACGTTCTTCCAGGCGTTCCCGAACGGCGTGGTGTTCGGCAACACGAACAACGGCGCCGGCTACGACCTGGTGCTCGTCGGCCAGATGGGGACGATGCACATCAACGTCGACGACATCGAGCAGCGTCTCCAGAGCCCGCAGTACGCGCAGGTCGCGCAGTCGCTGCACGAGATCGGAATCAATTCCGCGACGGAGCTCTTCTCGACGTTCGCGGGCAACGAACCGATGCTGCGGCCCTGGCTCGCGGACGCGCAGATCAACCACGACCGGAATCTGCGGTTGCAGTTCCTCGCCGGTCTCGGTCTGAACCGGTACGACCAGGCGACGATCTACAGCCAGATGGTGCAATACCGGCGCTACCCTGACGGTCTGTTCGCGGCGTCGCCGGAGCGACTCGCGCAGATCCGGCTGGCGACGGGCGGAGCGGAGTAGAGCTCGGGACACTGGTCTCGGGTCTCAACGAATCGGTAGAGACCTGAGACCCGTGTCCCTGAGCACGGCGGCTTAGTTTCCCGTCGTGCTCTCCGCTACTCCCACCTCGGCGCCGCACGCGCCCGATCTGATCCGGCACCACCAGCCGGAATTTCGGCAGACGACCCTCGGCCTTTTCTCCGCCGGTTTCGCGACCTTCGCGCTGCTGTATTGCGTGCAGCCGCTCATGCCGGTGTTCGCGCGTGATTTTCAAGTCAGCGCCGCGGCGAGCAGCTTGCCGCTGTCGCTTGCAACGGGGTTCCTCGCGCCGGCGCTGATCGTCGCCGGCACGTTCTCGGAGGCCCGCGGACGCGTGCCGCTGATGCTCGCGTCGCTGCTCGCGGCTGCGCTCCTCACGATCGCGTGCGCGCTCGCACCGCGGTGGAGCGTTCTCCTCGCGCTGCGCACGCTGGCCGGCGTTTCATTCGCCGGGCTGCCCGCGATCTCGATGGCCTATCTGAGCGAGGAGGTCCATCCCAGCTCGATCGGTCTGGCGATGGGCCTCGTGATCGGGGGAAACGGTCTCGGAGGAATGAGCGGACGGCTCCTGACCGCTCTCATCGCCGACCTGTCATCGTGGCGCTGGGCTATGGCCGTGATGGGGTTGCTCGGCCTCGTGGCGGCGATCGTCGCCTGGCGAATGCTTCCGCCATCGCGTCACTTCAACGCGCATCCGCTGCGAATCGCCCCGTTGGCGCTCACGTTCTGGGAGCAGCTGCGCGACTCTCGTCTCGTGCCGCTCTATGCGCAGGGTTTCTTGCTCGGCGGAGCGTTCGTCGCGACGTACAACTACGTCTCGTATCATCTGTTGGCCGAACCGTATTCACTGAGCCACGCCGCCGTGGGATTCATCTTCGTCGTCTACTTGGTCGGCATCGTCGCGTCGGCGTGGATCGGATCCATCGCCGACCGCGTGGGCGGGGGGCGGCGCAGGATGCTGGCGTCGATGGCCGCCGTGATGTTCGCCGGAATCGCGCTCACCATGACACGTCCGCTGGCGCTCGTGATCGCGGGCATCGCGATCATCACATTCGGCTTCTTCGGCGGACACTCGGTGGCGAGCAGTTGGGTGGGACTGCGCGCGACGCATGCCAAGGCGCAGGCCGCCGCGCTCTATCTGTTCTTCTACTACCTCGGCTCCAGCGTCGTCGGGTCGACCGGCGGAGTGTTCTGGGATCGTTGGCGCTGGCCCGGCGTCGCCGGTTTCGTCGCGGTTCTGTCGTTGACGTCTTTCGCCGTCGCACTCGGGCTCTCTCGCTCGCCGGCTCCATCGGCGGCCCCGGCGGTTTGATGCGAACGCCCGACGCGGTGTGCGCGATTTTCGACGAGCTCGGATTGGAGTACGAGCGTCATCATCACGCGCCCGTCCACACCTGCGACGAAGCCGAGGCGGCGATTCAGGCGAGCGACGCCGTCCAAACGAAGAATCTGTTCCTGCGCGACAAGCGCGGCCGGCGCCATTTTCTTCTCGTCACGACATGCGCGAAGGCGGTGGACGTCAAACGATTTGCCCAGACCGCCGATGCGGACCACCTGAGCTTCGGGTCGCCCGACCGCCTGATGCGCCACCTTGGGGTTGAGCCCGGTTCAGTGACGGTCTTTGGTCTCGTGAACGACGAGGCCCACGGCGTGGAGCTGTTCATCGATCGCGACGTCTGGAACGCCCCGCGGTGGAGATGCCACCCGCTGGTCAACAGCCAGACGGTCGTGATGGGTCGCGCCGACGTCGAACGCTTCCTCGAGCGCACGGGACACGTCCCCCACGTCGTGAGCGTAGAGTCGAGGCCGCCAGAATCTTGACGCTGGAACGCGTCGGTACGAACGATCCTTGCACGGCGAATCAGTCATGACCGTCCCATCCACCCCTGGGTCGGCGGGATTCGACTGGTTCCGCCGTTTTTCACAGCGCGTCGCGCGCTCCGTGGGCGCGCCGTGGGCATTCGCTGTGGCGCTCATCGTCGTCGTCGGGTGGGCGATCACGGGCCCGGTTTTCCACTACTCGAACACGTGGCAGCTGATCATCAACACGGGCACCACCATCATCACCTTCTTGATGGTGTTCGTGATTCAGAATACGCAAAATCGCGATTCGCAGGTCACGCAGCTCAAGCTGGACGAGCTGATTCGCGCGATCCGGCCGGCACGCAACGAGCTGGTGAACATGGAAGGGATGAGCGACGACGAGCTGCTGGGCCTACAGCGTCAGTTCGAGGACTTGCGCCGGCGTGCCGAGGCGCACCGATTGGCCCGGCGCCGCGCTGGCGATAAACGACTGGACGACGTGCGCCGCGCTGTTGAATAGCGCCGACCACGGTCGACGTTCGTCGCGATAGGCGCCCGTGTCCCGCGATCGGTCACTCCCGCGGGGCGACTAGTCACTCTCGCCGCGTGATGCTCAGCCGGTCCACTCGGACCAGCCGGGGCGCCCATCGTCACGTCTACGCGACCATTGGCGGAGAATACGCCGCGCGGGCGCACGCCCCTGCGTAACAAAGCGTATGCACGCCGGCAAGCGGCGCCGGTAGAGTGGCCCCGAGAGAACGAGACCGAGATCAATACCGCCTTCCGCGGCACGCGAGTCGGTACGCGTTCTTGAATGAGCGGACGACTATCAACCATCTCTGCCGATCCCCACTCGAGGGCCGCGCCGTGAAGCCCCACTCCTTGCCTCGCCCGACGATGTTGCTGGCACTCGGCCTCGCCACCTCTTGCGGAGCGTACGTGCAGACCGCCGCGCGAGCGTCGGAAGCGACCGAGACCGTCTTCGTCGCCCCACGAGCCGCCTCCGCCCGCACACTCGAACGCCGCGACATGGCGCCGTACGAGGGCCGGTCGTTGGCCGAAGCGCTGAGCCACCTTCGCCCCGACTGGCTCCGCGTCAATCCGTCGACGCGCCTCACCGGCGACGGCGACCGAGCGGTCGTGTACGTCAACGACGTTCCGTCGGGCGACCTCGCGAAGCTGCAATTGATCGCGTCCGAAACGGTGACCGAGGTGCGATTGCTGTCCCTGTCCGAAGCGTGGGCGCGATTCGGTCCACAGTGCCGGTGCCCCGCCGGCGCGATCGCGGTGCGAACTAGGAGTATGGAGTGACCCGCGATCGCGTCGCGTCTCCGCCCAGAAAAGAAACGGGCGGCGTCGGAAAGACGCCGCCCGTTGTGAGGCCGGAAGTTCGAGGTCAGCGATCCTGGGTCGTGGTGACCGCCCCGTTGTGCATCGTCCCGTACTTCTCGAACCACCCGCGCACGTACAATTGCGTCCGCAGGAAGTTCGACGGCGTACTCGACGTGCCGTGATACTCGTTGTTCATCCGGATCATCATCGTCGGCGTGCCGTGCATCTTGAGCGCGCGATAGAACTCCTCGATCTGCGGGATCGGCGTGCGGAGATCGAGCACGCCCGTCATCAGCAGCGTCGGAGTCTTCACGTTGCCCGTGTACATGATCGGCGAGCGCTTGAGGTATTCGCTCGGATCTTCCCAGAAGGGCTTCTCGAAGTTCTGGTACCAGCTCGCGCCGTCGGTTTCTCCCACGAAGCTGATCCAGTCGATGACCGGACAGAGTGACGCGGCCGCCGCGAAACGGTTCGTGTGTCCGACCGTCCACGCGGTCAACACGCCGCCGCCCGAACAGCCGTACACGAACATGTTCTTCGTGTCGATGTAGCCGCGGCCGACGACCGTGTCGACGCCCGCCATCAGGTCGTCGAAGTCCTTCCCGGGATACGCGTTCTTGATCTCGTTGGTGAACTTCTCGCCATACCCCGTGCTGCCGCGCGGATTCGTGTAGAGGACGACGTACCCGTTCGCGGCGTGGTCCTGACGCGCGAAGCTGAAGGCGACGTTGTACATCGACTGCGGCCCGCCGTGGATGTCCAGAATGAGCGGGTATTTCTTGCTCGCGTCGAAGCCGGGCGGCTTCACGATCCAACCTTGGATCTTCAGGCCGTCCTTCGACGTGTACCAGATCTCCTCGGTCTGCGCGAGCTCCTTGCCGGCGAGCACGTCGTCGTTGACCGCGGTGAGCTGCGTGAAGCTGGAAACGGTACCGGTCTTCGGCACGGTGAACGACACGACGTCGTTCGGCTTGACCGGCGTCGACCGGATGCCGACCGCCACACCCGTCTTGCCGACGGCGCTCACGGTCAATACCTGCCTGCCCGTCGTCACCGGGTGGAACTGCCCCGCCGACGTCGCGAAGTAGAGGTTCTTGGATCCTTCGTTCTCGACGTTGAAGTAGATCCCCGACCCGTCGGGCGCCCACGACACAGCGGAGATCGGCCGGTCGAGATTTCCCGAAACCAGGTGTGCACTCGATCCATCGGCGTTCATGACGAAGAGCCTCGACTCGGCCCACGCCGAGTGATCCACGGAATCGGCCGACATGAAGGCGATTTGCTTGCCGTCGGGCGAGTACACCGGGTTGCCGTTCGTGCCGTTGCGGCGCGTGATCTGCTTGATCTCGCCGGTCTCGATGTTCGCGGCGTAGATCTGCGATTTGCGGAAGAAGTTCTCGGCGTTCGCTTCGCGCAGACCGGAGAACGCGATCCATTTTCCGTCGGCCGAGAACGCGGGTGCCGAGTGGTTCCAGTCACCGTTCGTGATTTGGCGCGGCGTGCCGCCGTCGGCCGGGATCAGGAAGATGTGGCGGTACGCGTCGTCGGTGTAGCCGACGCGGTCCGACCGATAGTTGAGCCGCGTCACGATCTTCGGCGATTCCACCCACTTCGCGCCTTTCGGCGCCGCGGGCATCGGGATGCGCCACGTTTCTTTCACCGGCACGTTCATGGTGAACGCGATCGACTTGCCGTCGGGCGACCACTCGAGGCTCGACGGGCTCTCGGTGAGGTGCGAGATCTGGGTGACCGCGCCCTCGGCGTCCATCCAGCGAACGAAGATCTGCTGTCCGCTCGGCTCACCCTTCGCGACGTACGCGACGCGCTTTCCGTCGGGCGACCAGTGAACGTCGGAGCCTTGAACGAGCGCGCGCTGATGGGTGCCGTCGGCGTTCATGAGCCAGATGGACGATTCCCATTTGTCGTTCATCTTGTCGACCCAGCGACGTCCGAACAGGATCTGGGCCCCGTCGGGCGAGAGTTGGGGCGCCTGCACTTCCTCCCAATCGAGGTACTGCTCGAGGGAAACGCGGTTGGAGTGCTGCGGCGCGGCCAGCTGAGCGCCGAGCGCGAACGGAATGGTGGCGACCGGGGTCACGGCAATCGTGAACGCGGCCAGAGAGCGGAGCACGCGCATCGGGCCTCCTGAAGGGCGCGAGGAGTTCGATCAATTGTGACGGCAAGGCTGCCAGTGGGGAAGGGGACCGTCTGGCGCCAGCCAGCCGAAGCGTCTGGCGGGTTTGTTTGGGCGAGGTCTGAGTGCGGATTCGATTCCCCGCGCGGATGAAATGCGAGTCGATTGGCGCGCGCTCGCGTTTGCGCTCGTGGCTATTCCAGGAGCAATGATTCTGTGCGCGTTGGCGCCGGCACGCGATCGTCCGATGCGCGGGGCAGCGAGGGACCAGGACCGGGATACCGCTCCGTGCTTGTCGCAGCGGGCTCGGGCGTTACAGCGGGCGTTGTCCTTGCGTTTGCGCCTAGTCGGCTGTTCGGCGTGACGGCGCTGGATGGGGTGACTTACGGGTCGGCCGTGGTGGCGATGATCGCCACGGCCATGCTCGCTTGCTTCACTCCCGCGCGCCGCGCGACGAAGGCCGATCCGCTCGAGGCGCTCCGCGAAGGGTGAACGCTCCGGCCGCGTTTGCCACGATCGCCTGGAGACGCTAAATCGAAACCCATGCGATCGCCCAGGCGATAGCAACGTGGAACGGCACGACATAGTCTCTGCACTTCATCGCAGTCAGCACGCGGTCGACACGCTGTTCGGAACGCCGACGGAGCGCGGCTTCGACGTGCGCTATTGGGACGGCACCGTCGAGACGGCCGGTGACGGGGACGCTCCGTTCACGCTCGTCCTCAAGACGCCCTCGGCGCTGCGACAAATGCTGCTTCCGCCGAGCGAGCTCGCGATCGTCGAAGCGTACTTATCGGGCGTCGTCGACGTCGAGGGAGAGCTCTCCGCGGCCGTCGCGCTCGGCGATGCGATCAAGTCGCGGCTATCGTCGGTACGCGCGCTGATCTCACTGACGAAGGATCTCCTGTCGCTCCCCAGTCCGAATGGCGACGCCGAGGCTGTTCGCGAACACAGCGCCGACGCGCTCGGCACCCAGTCCGGCGAAAAACATGAGCGCAGGCGAGATCGCGCCGCGATCAGCTACCACTACGACGTCGGCAACGACTTTTACCAGCTCTGGCTCGACAAGCGGATGGTGTATTCGTGCGCGTACTTCCACCGCGCCGACGACACGCTCGACCGCGCGCAGGAGGCGAAGCTCGATCTCGTGTGCCGCAAGCTGCGCCTCGAGCCGGACGATCGATTCCTCGACATTGGATGCGGATGGGGGGCGCTCGTCATTCACGCTGCCACGCACTATGGCGTGAACGCCGTCGGCGTCACGTTGAGCAAGCGGCAGGCGGAGCTGGCGACGAAACGGATCGCCGACGCGGGACTCTCGAAGTGCTGCCGCATCGAGCTGCGCGACTACCGTGACGTCGCCACGCTCGGGCCGTTCGACAAGTTGGCGAGCGTGGGCATGGTCGAACACGTCGGGGTCGACCACTTGCCGCAGTACTTCGCGTCCGCGTACGCCGCGCTCGCGCCGGGCGGGCTCTTTTTGAATCACGGGATCGTCAGCGTGCAGGCCGGTCGGCCGCGGGGATGGCGCGAATCGTTGGCGCGGCGCCTATGGAAGGCGGACGCGTTCATCGACCAATACGTCTTTCCCGACGGCAAGCTTGGCCCGTTCTACGAGATCATTCATGCGGCGGAAGCCGTGGGGTTCGAGACGCGCGACGTGGAAAGCCTCCGCGAGCACTACGCGCGGACCCTGGAGGAATGGATCAGTCGTCTCGAGCGGAACCGCGACCGGGCTGTCGCGATCGTGGGCGAAACGGCGTTCCGCGTGTGGCGCCTCTATATGACCGCGTCGGCTCGGGGGTTCGGGACGGGAGACCTGAACGTCCTTCAGACGCTGCTGTCCAAGCCCCGCGAAGGACACACGAACCTTCCGCCGACGCGCGAAGATCTCTTTATCTGAAACGTCGTTGCCGCGAACAACCGGTCGCGGGGTGGACCGCGTCCGGAACCGTTCGTCCGATGCGTGGATAATCGAAGAAGTCTCGGTCTTCCATCATCGGAGAGGGAAATGCGTAAGGGATGGATTTTTCTCGCGGCGGTCGCGATGGCGGCGGCGTCGGCGTGCGGCAGCGATTCGACCGGCCCCGGAGGTAGCGGGCCCCCGGTTGCAACCAATCAGGTCTCGGTCGGCAACGACTTCTTCAACGCGCCAAACATCGTCGTTCCGGCCGGAACGACCGTTACTTGGACCTGGAGTGTGAGCGCGACCGACCACAATGTGACGTTTTCCGACGCGTCGTCCGGCGACAAGACCGCCGGCGCAACGTACAGCCGCCAGTTCAATACGGCGGGAACATTCTCGTATCACTGCACGTTACACGCAGGGATGACCGGTTCGGTGTTGGTGCAGTAGCGGCCCCGTCGCTCCGCAGGGCGGGGGGGGAGGGCCCGATCACCCGTGTCATCAACGTGGCACGGGTGTTTTTTTCACCTAGTGGAGTCTCGAGGTCTCGGATGGTGAGTCAGAGAGCGTTCGGCCTGCTCGCGTCAGTCGCGCTCTTCGGCGTTCTCGTGCCCGCGGCAGCCTCCGCGCAGGGCGGGCGAGGCGGCGGGCGCAGCAGCGGGTTCGGCCGAGGCGCGTCGCTTCCGCGCGCCCCCGGCGTGGATGTGCCCCAGGTCGTGAACGCGGTCAATCTACTCGTCCAGCATCGACAGGATCTCGCGCTGAGCGACTCGCAGTTCATGAACGTGATCGCGATCAAGCGCACCCTCGATTCGACGAACGCGCCTCTCATGCGCAAGCTCGACTCGGTTCAGCGGCTGTTCAAGAAGGGTCCCCTGTTCAGCAGCGGGAGCCCCGAGCGGCGCGATTCCGTGGCGGAGGCGAATTCCCTCGTCCGCGAGACGATCGCCGCGGTCCGGGAAAACAATGAGTCAGGGCGCGACCGGGCGTATGCGCTCCTGTCGTCGCGCCAGCTCGACTCGGCGCACGGGTTCGAGGCAAAGGCCGAGCAGCAAATCCAGGACGCGGCGGGGCAGAATCGGGGGCAGGGGAAGGGCCGGCCGCCGTCAGGATAGTCGAATGAGCTAGCGAACGGCCGTCCCTGTGGCGAATTTTGTGGCGCTCGCCCTCCCCTCGAACTCGGACGTTCGCGCATGGCCACTCGGTCGATCGCGCCCGCCGCAGCGTCGGCGAATAGAGTCATAGTTCAGGTCGTCCTGTACTACATCGCGCTGACGATCGTCGGCGCATTGGTGTGGCAGTATCTGCCGCGCACGCACATCATCAGCGACTCCTCCATCGCCGCTCTCTATGGAACGGGTGACGTCGTGCGGACGGGCAAGAACGCCGTCGTGCCGGAGGTCGGACAGGGCACGCTCGCGGCGACGGTCGCGATGGCCATGATTGCCGCGGCCCTGCTCTCCCTGCCGGTCGCGTGGGTCTACACGCTGACGCGTTCCCGGCGCGGATATCAGCAGTCGGTCGTGCAGCTGATGATCGTGCTCCCTGTGGTCGTTTCCGGTATCGTCGTGCTGGTGAAGTACAGCCTGGCGCTGGCATTCAGCTTGGGCGGCATCGCGGCGGCGGTCCGCTTCCGAAACACGCTCGATGACAGCAAGGACGCCGCGTACATCTTTCTCATGATGGGCATCGGCATCGCGGCCGCCGTGGATCTGCCGGTGGCCGCCGTGATCTCGATCGTCTTCAACGCCGTCATCTTCCTACTCTGGACGGCGGATTTCGGCCGCACGCCGGTGGCCCTCGACGGCAAGCTCGCCGAGCGACGTCTTCAACGCGCCAGGGAGCTAGCGCGGACGGGCACCTTCGTGGCGCGCATCGAAGACGAGGTGCTCAGCGAAATGACGTCGGAGCAGCTCGAGGGCATCGCGCAGCGCGCATGGCGCCGGGCCCGGGAGCACAGTCCCGAGGGCGAGGAGCGGGGCGGCGACAAGGTGGAGTGCCGCCTCCGGGTGAGGATCACCGACGCGATGATTGTGCAGCCTGTCATGGAGGCGCGGCTCGACGAAGCGGCGAAGAAGTGGGATTTGGCCGCCGTCTCCGAATCGGGTGACGGGGTAACGGTGCTCGATTACGTGGTACTTCCTAAGAAGAAGAGCGGCCCGGAAGAGCTGCTCGCATTGTTGCGGCTTGCCGGCGGCAAGCACATGGTCGAAGCCGAGCTGCTGTAGGCATCCGTTGTCTCGCTACCTCATCCGCGAGGGAGAAATCGTGATCGAGCATCGACTCAGTCAATGGCGGCTGTGGATGGTGTCCACGTTGTTGGGCTTGGGCGCCGCGGTTTGCGCGGTGCAACCCGCCGTCGCGCAGAAGCAGCAGGGATCGGTGAAAAAGGTCAAAGCCGACAAACCGGATCGCGCGCCCGACGACACGGCGCCGCTCGCCAAGTTTTTCGAGAGCGAGGAGCCGCTCCCGATCACGCTCACGCTGAACGTCAAGCGTATCCGGGGCGACAAGGACGACACCGCGCCGTGGCGCGACGCAACGATCACCTACACGCCGCCCGGCGCGTCGGCGCCGGAGGTGCTGCCGCTCAAGCTCAAGACGCACGGTATTTGGCGGCTGAACCACTGCGACTTCCCGCCGATCCGGCTCGACTTCTCGAAGGACAACACGAAGAAGACGATCTTCTCGGGCCTGAACAAGCCGAAGCTCACCAACTTCTGCCGCGACGACGACACGTACGAGCGATACGTCCTTCAGGAGCTGCAGGCCTACCGGATCTATTGGACGGTCACGCACGACAGCCACGCCGTGCGCGCGCTCAAGGTGACGTATGTCGACAGCGCGAGCGGCAAGCCGTTGACGACGCGATACGCGTTCATTCAAGAAGATCCGGGCCGTCTGTCGGCGCGCCTCGGCGGTAAGATCTTGGACATCAAGGGCGCTGGGCCGGGCGACACGCAGGCGGGGAAGATGGTGCTGATGTCCCTGTTCCAGTATCTCGTCGGCAACACCGACTGGTCGATTTCCGGGCTTCACAACGTGGAGCTGTTCGCCCGCAACGACGGCACAGATCCGTTCCCGATCGCCAGAGACTTCGACTTCGCTGGTTTGGTGAACGCTCGGTACGCCACCGTTGATCCGCGGCTAAAAGTCAGAGTGGTTCGCGACCGGCTTTACCGCGGATACTGCGTGCCCAACGAAGAATATTCGAAAGCGTTCGCGGTCTTCGACGCGAAGAAGGACGCGATTTACGCGCTGTACCACGACAAGGTCGGCTCGCTGCTTCCGGCGGACATGGTGAGCGAGTCGCTCAAGTACTTCGACGATTTCTACAAGACGATCGACAACCCGAAGAACGCGAAATCGGACATCATCGAGGCCTGCGTCGGAAAACGTTGAGCATCTCGCCGACTCGAAGCGGCGCGCCCACGGGGGGAGCCGGCGCGGCGATGACGGCATGACCGAATTCCGTTGCGAGCTGCTCTCGGCAGACCAGCTCGGCGCGCTCGCGTCCGGGCCTCTGCCGCCGGGGATCGCGGCCGGTGACGCGCGCCGGTCGCTTCACCGCGACCTGTACCTGGACACCGTCGACGATTCGCTGCGCCGCCGTGGCGTCACCTGCCGGCTGCGGTTGGACGCGAAGGGCGGTGCGGCGCTCACGCTGAGAATCGCCGGCGGCGAGGCCAACGGGGGCGAAACCCGTGTCGACGCCAGGGTCGTGGCCGGCGACGTCACGGCAGCGATGGCCGCCGAGACGGCCGTTTCCAAACGGATTCGCGGCATCGTCGACCCGGCCTTGTTGCAAGTGCGTGTCGACCTGGAAGTCGACCGGCTCACGCGCCGCGCGTCGCTCGACTGGCTGCGCCGGCCGCGGCTGAGCGTTCACCTGGATCGCGTTACGGTCCGCCGCAACGGCACGTCCGCGCGATTCTTCCAGATGTGCGCTCACCGGCTGCGGGGCGACGCGGCAGACCTGCTCCAGCTCGAGCGCGCGCTGGAAGAAGAGCACGGCGTTCGCCGCTCCGCGGTCCCGACGCACGAACGCGCCGAACTGGCGATCAAGTGGGCACGCCTCGAGGACGTGCCGCGCGGCACGGCGTACTCCGACCGCTATCTTCGCGCGCCGATTCCCATGTCCGGCGGAGAAGGACCGGAGTTCTTCAACGCCGAGCTGAGTCTCCTGGCGTTTCAGCATCGCGTGCTCTCGCTCGTCGCGAGCGAGGCGACGCCGTTGCGCGAACGGCTTCGTTTCCTCGCGATCGTCGCGGCGAACGTCGACGAGTTCTTCATGGTGCGCATGGCAGGTTTGCTCGCCGCCACGCGCGGGGAACCCACGGAGCGCACGGACGACGGCCTGTCTCCGGGGGAGGAGCTCGCGGCGGTCTCGGAAGCCGTCGCGTCGATTTCGGCGCGGCAAGCCCAATGCTTCGATGAGTGCCGCCAGGCGCTGGAGTCGGCTGGAGTGCGCGTTGCCACGTGGGAAACGCTGTCGGAGCCCGATCGGGCGGTACTCGCCGATCGTTTCCGCGACGACATCCAACCGCTTCTCACGCCGTTCGCGATGACCCTGAGCCCGGGTCATCCTCTCCCACGCCTCGGGCATCTGACGCTTTCGATGGCGCTCATTCTCCGCCAGCGCCCGGGCGGACCTCCGCGGTTCGCCGAGCTCGAGCTCCCGACGTCGCTCCCGAGATTTCTCACGGTCGGCGCCACTCCGGACGAACGCACGATCGTGCCCGTCGAGGAGGTCATTCGCGGCAACCTCAATGCGTTGTACCCCGACGCGACCGTCGAACACGCGTACGCGTTTCGCGTGACGCGGAGCGCCGAGATCGAGCTCGACGAAGAACACGCGGACGACCTGCTCGAGGAGGTCGAGCGCGCGACGACGTCGCGCGGGCAGGGCATCGCCGTCCGGGTCGAGGTCGAGCGCGGAATGCCGGCGATCGTCCGCGCGTTGTTGTTGGAAAACGTGCGGCGCGAGCAGGCGGCCGTGGGCGCCGCGCCGCTTCCGGACGTGGACGAGATCGACGGGGTGTTGGATCTGCGCGGACTCGCGCAAATCGAGCTCTCGCCGCGCGCCAGGAAGTCGTACCCGCCCTTCACGGCCGGCCGTCCCTTCGGCGACGCGCGCGCGTTCGCGACGCTCGGTGCCGGGGACGTGCTCGCGCACCATCCGTTCGATTCGTTCGGCGAGACCGTCGTGCGATTCGTGCGCGAAGCAGCGGCCGACCCCGACGTGGCGGCGATCAAGATCACCCTGTACCGCGTCGGCAATCCGTCGGCGATCGCCGACGCGCTGCTGTCGGCGGCGAAGGCGGGAAAGTCCGTCACGGTGTTCGTCGAGGTCAAGGCGCGGTTCGACGAGGAGGTGAACGTGGCTTGGGCGCGAGCGCTCGAGGCGGCCGGCGGCCACGTCGTGCGCGGCATCGTCGGGTTCAAGAACCACGCGAAGGTCGCCCTCGTCGTGCGGCGCGAGCGCGGCGCGCTCCGACGGTACGTGCACATCGGAACCGGGAACTACAACACGCGCTCGGGTGAGCAGTACACCGACCTGAGTCTGTTTACGACGAACGAGCGGATCGCCGACGACGTCGCGGATTTCTTCAACGAGCTGACGGGCGTCTCCGCGCCGCCTCGCAGACCGAAGCAGGAGCTGCTCGTCGCGCCACAGCATCTGTTGCCGGCGATCGTCGAGCAGATCGACCGCGAAGCGGCACACGCGCGCGCGGGTCGTCCGGCCCGGATCACGGCGAAGCTCAACGGACTTTCCGACCCCGACGTCGTCCGCGCACTCTACCGCGCGTCGAACGACGGCGTCGAAATCGACCTCGTCGTTCGCGGCATCTGCACGATCCGTCCGGGGATTCAAGGCCGCAGCGAACGGGTGCGCGTGACGTCGATCGTCGGCCGCTTTCTGGAGCATTCGCGCATTTATCGCTTCGCGAACGGCGGGTCGCCGCGCTACTTCATCGGGTCGGCCGACCTTCGCCCGCGCAATCTTCGGCGACGCGTCGAGGTTCTGGTCCCGATCGACGACGCCGAGCAGCGTCGCCGCCTCGACGACATCCTCGCGCTCTACCTCGGCGACCCCACGGGGTGGGATCTTCGTGCCGATGGGACCTACGAGCCCCGCGGCCGCACCGGCGATTCAACGCAAGAGACGTTGGCCGGGCAACACAAAGCCGTTACGTAGCTGGTGTGACGCGCACGGCGCGCGCCGGGTCGAACAAGGCGGATCGTCGGATCCCCCTCAACCCGGAGAGCACTATGCGTTCGCGCCTTTCGGCATTTCTCTCGGTCGCCGCGCTCGCGTGTCTCGCGTCCGTCGCCGGCGCGCAGGCCAAACAAGCGACGGTGACCTGCAACGACGGAACCACTTCGACCGCTACGGGTCGTGGTGCGTGCTCGAGCCACGGCGGCGTCAAGAAAGCCGCCGCCTCGAAGGGAGAGACCAAGGCCGCGACTCCGGCCGGAAAGCCGAAGACTGCGGAAACGAAGCCGGCGAAGGCCGCCGATACGAGCAAGCCGAAGACCGCTGGCAAGCCGGCCGCCAAGACCGCGACGGTGAAGTGCACCGACGGCACCATGAGCAAAGGTGGTCAGGGCGCCTGCTCCAGTCACGGTGGCATCGCAAAGCCGAAGTAGGCCGTCGAATCGACACCGCCCGCCGTTTACGCGGCGGGCGTTTTTTTTCGTCGCTATCCCTCGAGCTTGTAGATCTCTCGGCGTCCGGAGTCGATGAGGTCGTGGTAGCCGGCCATGATCTTCTCGAATTCCTTCTGGTCGGCGTCCGAGGAAGGAGGCGACAACATCATCTTCTCGAATGCCTCGAGGCTCGCGACCTCCATTTCACCGACGACCGTCCAGTACTGCTCGGCGGAGACGTCGGTCATGATCCGCATGTTCGGCATGCCCGCCCGCTTGCTGATGGCGTTCATCGCCAGAAGCTTCTCGACCATCGGCTTCACCTTGCCGGGCTTGCAGTAGAAAATTTCGCGCACGAGGTACATGGATCGTCTCCGCTGTTCGCGTGTGGTGCGACGAGTTGGGTCTCGAATTCTCGCCGGGCAGGTTGGGGCAAGCGAACGGGACGACAGCGTCCTGATCGCGAGAGGCGGCCTCAGGGGTTCGACTCGGTTCCGGGCCGGACTAACGCACGAGCGTGCCCGCGTGTCTCGTCGTGGTGGCCACCGGCACGCCGTCCGATACTGAGCTGATCTCGCGCGCGCTTGGCGGCGACGCGACCGCGCTCGACGCGCTCGTCCGAAGACACTATCGGACGGCGTTCTCGATCGCGCTCGCGCAGACCGGAAGCCGCGCCGACGCGGAGGACGCGTGCCACGACGCGTTTCTGCGGGCCGCGGAGCGCTTGGCCGAGTGCCGCGATCGCGAACGGTTCGCGTTCTGGCTCGGCGCGATCGTTCGCAACCGAGCGCGCAACATGGTCAGCCGAGGGATCCTGCGGCGGGCCACGCCGCTCGAGCCGCAAACCGTGGCAGCGCGAGAGGATCCGGCGAGAGATGCGGAGGTGGCGGACCTGCGTGGTCGATTGGAGGCCGCGCTGACCGTGCTCTCGGCGACGCAGCGCGAGGTCGTTCTCCTGCACGATCTGGATGGTTGGACGCACGCCGACATCGCCGCGGCGATCGGCACGTCCGAAGGAATGTCTCGGCAACATCTGTTCAACGCTCGCCGGCGGTTGCGCGAGGCGCTTGGACAGAATACTTCGAAGGAGCATGAACATGAATGAAGAACCGGTCGACCTCGCATCGCTCGACCCGACGCGGGACGCGTCGTTCGCCCATCGCGTCTCGGCGATCGTTCGCGAGGCTCGAGTCGGCCAAGCGCCGGCGGTGACCGACTATCTGTCGAGTTGGACGCGGCCGGCGCTCGCCGCAGCGGCGGTGATCGCCGCGATGAGCGCGATTCCGCTACTTCGTCGCAATCCACAGCCTGCCGGCGTGACGACGGCCGAGATACTGGGCGTACCGCCCGGTCTGGTCGCTATCGCGCGGTCGTCACAGCCGCCCGGCGTGACCGATCTCGCCGAAGCGCTTGGAGTCGAGGCGGGGGCGAATCATGGCCGCTGACAATCGAGCTCGAGCCGCCGCGCTATTGACCGCGACGTTCGTCGCCGGAGCGATCGCCGGCGCCGCGCTCTGGCCGCGGATCGAACCGCGAGGAGTGGAGGCTCGTCGATCCCCATTCCGAGGAGAGCGAGGGGTTGGGGAGGTCGAGGCCGAACGCATTCCGATACCACTAGAGACGCTCGGGCTGACCAACGACGAGCGCGAGCGGCTTCACGCCATCGCGCGCCGGTGGCGTCCCCGCGCGACGAATGAGTTCGAGGAGGTTCGGCGCCACGTTTCCGATATGGAGAACGGCATGTTCGCCGAGATGTTGTGTGCGCTCACACCGGACCAGCGCGACAAATATCTGAAGTTGACGCAGGACCAGCACTACGACACGGCGGTGGTGAGCAAGCGTTTCGCCATCGTGCGGGCGAATCGTTGCGCCGAGGTTGCCGACGCCACTAACGCGCCGAGGTGACGGCGTGTCTTGAGCTGACTCGCTCAGGACAATGCGAATGAAGTGGGTGTGGCGCGCGGCGCCGATGTGGCTGACATTCTCATCCGCGATTGCGGGCGCGCAGTCGCGCCACGAAGTGGTGCGCGGCCGCGTGACCGACGACAGCGCCCGCGCGGTGCGCGCGGCGAGCGTCGTTGTGACGAGAACGGCGGATCGCGTCGCGAAAACGACCGTCACCGACACCGGCGGGACTTTTGTCATCGAGTGGGCGGACGGCGCCGGTGACTACGCGGTCGCGGTGAGCGCGAACGGGTTTCAGCCGGTCACCGTGCACGTGACACGAACGACCGCTGCCGATTCGGTGCTCGTCGCCAACGTGCGTCTCGCGCATGCCGTGCGATTGAATCCGGTGGTGACGCAGGCGCGCCGGGTCGTTCCCGATCGCGATCCGGCCAGTTACGGCGCCGGAGGAACGGAAGCGACGACGTTCGTGCAGAATACGGCGCGGCGTCTCGCGCCGGACCAAGCGGGTGATCTCACCGCGATCGCCGCGATGATGCCTGGCGTGGCGCTCGCGCAAGGAGGGATCTCGGTCTTCGGACTTCCTCCCGGCCAAAACAGCGTGACGATGAACGGGCTGGCGTTCGCGGGGAGCGACGTTCCGCGAGATGCGGCGACGCGCCTTCGCGTGCTCGCATCCACGTACGATCCGTCCAACGGCTGGTTCAGCGGCGCGCAGACGGCGGTCGATCTGGTCGTCGGCGGACAGTTCACGCAGCGGAGCGCGCACGTGACGCTCGACGCGCCGTCGCTCCAATACACCGATCGGGTTTCGGCGCAGTCGGGCCAGCGGTACACGAACATGAACGCGAGTGTGGGCGGAAGCGGTCAGCTCCTCCGCGACGGGTGGGCGTACAACTACGGATTGCAGGGCGGACGGAAGTCGGCTGACGTGGCCTCGCTCTTGTCGGCGGACGACGACCTGCTCGAGCATGCGGGAATCGCGCCCGACTCGGCCGCGGCGGCGATCCGAGCGCTCGGCACGCTCGGGATTCCGACGAATCGTGCCGGGACCCCGGGGGGCGCGGTCGATCAGAACGTCTCGTTCATCGCACGCATCGATCATGCGCCGTACGATTGGACGCAGCGAGCGTACAATCCGACGACGTACGGGCTGCAAGCGTACGCGAAGCTTTCGAGCGTCGGCGCGCAGGGATTCGGCCCCGTCGCTACGCCCGGCCACGGCGGGTCGAGCTCGAACGCCATCGCGTCGCTCACGGCCTCCTATACGAGCACACCAAGTCAGTCCTCGCTCATCGATCTGAAGAGTGGCGTTACCGTCGTGCGGAACTCGGCCGATCCTTATCTGTCGGTTCCCGACGGACGTGCCGTCGTCGTCTCGCCGCTGGTCGAACCCGGACAAGGAAGCGACACGGCATCGACCGCCTCGACGTTGCAGTTCGGCGGGAACAGCGGGATCCTCACCCGCTCGCGACTCTTTCGGTGGGAGACGCTTGGGCAGCTTCAGCTCGCGCCGGAGGCGCACGCGACGCATCGGATCAAGTTCGCGGCGGATGCGCGGTTCGACGAAAGCGCGCAGGATGTGTTCGCGAATCAACTGGGAACGTTCAGCTACGCCTCGCTGAACGATCTGTCGGCGAATCGTCCGGCGTCGTTCACGCGCGCGCTCACGTCGCCGACGAGGCGCGGCGGCGAGTGGAACGCGTTCGTCTCGGCGGGTGATCTGTGGCGCGCCGCGTCGACGGTTCAATTGATCTACGGGTTGCGCGTCGATGCGAATCGGTTCACGGAAACACCGCTATTCAACCCGGCCGTCCTCAGCCGCTTCGCTCTGCGCACCGACAACGCGCCGAACTCCATCGACTTAAGCCCCCGACTCGGTCTCACCTGGCAAGCGACGCCGAGCACGACGATTCGCGGCGGGACCGGGCAGTTTCGAAACGCAGTCGACGCATCGCTGCTGGCCGTGCCGTCCGTATCCACGGGTCTCGCGGGGTCGACGCTTCGGCTCTCGTGCGTTGGGTCGGCCGTTCCGACGCCGGATTGGCGCGGGTACGCGGCCGATCCCGCGTCGATTCCCACGACGTGCGTTGGCGGCGGCGGCCCGCTCGTCGATGCGGCGCCCAGCGTGCAGGTCGTGGACCCGAATTACCGGCCGGCGCGAAGTTGGCGCTCGAACCTGGGGTTTGCGTCGAGTGTGGCGAAGAACGTGTTCAGCATCGACGGCGTGTTGTCGCTCAACAGGAATCAACCCGGAACGATCGACGACAACTTTCTCCGGCAATCGCGTTTCACGGTGAGCGACGAGGGGCGCGCGGTTTTCGTTCCGCCGTCCAGCATCGTCGGCACGACGGGTGCGCTGTCCCCGACCGCCGCGCGCCTGGACAGCTCGTTCGGGCGTGTCGTCAGCGTCGTGTCGGACCTGCACGGCGTCACCAAGCAAGCGGTCATGACGTTCCGGCCGTTCATTCCCGACAACGTGCGGCGGTTCTTCGGCGACGTCGTCGCGTCATACACGCTCACCAACGCTCGGACGAGCCAGCGAGGGTTCGACGGCGCGGCGTTTGGGGATCCGTTCACGAAAGAGTGGTCGCGCGGCGACCTCGACGCGCGACATCTGCTCGTCGTGCAGGCGGTCTTCAGGCCCTTCGGCGATCAACGCGCGAACATCTTTCTCTCGGGGCGGGCGCAATCCGGACTGCCGTTCACGCCGTTGGTCTCCGGCGACGTGAATGGCGACGGGCTCGCCAATGATCGCTCGTTCATCATCGACTCTCCGGCGTTGCGTTCGCTGATCGCATCGTCTTCGCCGGGTGTGGCGAATTGCCTGGCGTCGCAGATCGGCCGGGCCGCCGGTCGCAATAGCTGCGAAGGCCCGTGGACGGCGCAGATGAACGCCGGCGTGCATCTCGGCGCCGAGTATCTGCGCAATCATCGGCTCGACGTCGTGCTCAATTTCGCGAATCCGTTGGCGGGACTCGATCAACTGCTCCACGGGTCAAACCTGCGCGGGTGGGGAGGCCCGGCGGTGCCGGACCAGACGCTGTACACGGTGCGCGGGTTCGACGCGACGCAGAATCGCTTCATCTACGCCGTCAACGAGCGGTTCGGAAACACGCGCGCGACCAGTACGACGCTCCGCGCTCCGTTTCGGGTGACGCTGGACGTCGGCATCGACATCGCGCCCGCGTTGTCGGACCAGTTGCTCGACCGCTGGCTGAGCCTCGGCCGCGACGGACGACCCGGGACCAAGCTGTCCGGGACCGAGCTCGCACGGCGATTTGCGACGACGATTCCCGACCCGTTCGCCGAGCTGCTGCAGCAATCCGATTCGCTGATCCTGTCGACGGACGAAGTGAATCAGCTGCGGGCGGTTGATTCTCGCTATCGAATGCGCGTTGACGCAGCGTGGGCCGACCTGGGCGTGTATCTCGCGGGATTGCCCGAGCGCTACGACGCGTCAGCCGCATCGCGCCGCGTCGATGAGACGACCGATGATCTCTGGGAAATCAGTCGGACCGAGATCCAACGCTCGCTGCCGGAGATTCTCACCACCACGCAGACGGCGATGCTCAGCGGTTACGCCGGCCTGCTTTTTCGAGCACGCGACCGCGTGCACATCAGATTGACGCCGCGCGGAGGTTGACCGTGCACACGTTCTTGGCGATCGCGTTCTGTTGCGCGTTGCAGGGAGAGAATCCGGTTGGGACGTACACGCTCACGTTCCAGCCGCGAGCCGAGGTCATGACGGCCACCCTCGTCATCGCGCGCCGCGACAGCGGTTATCGCGCGAGCATCACGATGCGACAGTTGCGGCGCGTCGTGACATCCGATTCGGTGTCCGTCACCGACGGACGGTTGCACGTCTATCTGCCGAGCGAAGTCGCGGATCTGACGTTCGACTTCGGCATCCAGAAACCGAAGGACGATGTCTTCCTGGTGCACCTGGACGACGGCGACATGCACGGACTGCTGCAGGTTGGCCGTCCGGCTGAGAAAAAACCGGACGGCGTACCCCGCACGTCGCGCTAACGAAGCGCGGCGGTAACAGCGCTCAGGAAGCGGGCGCCGGCTTGGTGTGCTTCTGGCCGTGCTCGCGCCCCGCGCCGAACTCGCGGCGGTGCGATTTCATCTCGGCGACATTGGCGTCGAACTGCTTCTGTTGATCCGGCGTGAGGATCGCGCGGACCGCGGTGCTGTGCGCCGTGAACTGCTGCTCCATCTTCGTCCGCTGCTCCGCCATCAAGCGACGGGCCGTCGCCGTGTCACCCGACTGACGCGCCTTGCGCATGGCGTCGAAATCGGCGCGCCTCGCGCCGCTGTCGGTCGCCATCGATGCCCGTTCGGTCTTTTGGACCTCGGCGAGCTTCGCCTTCTGGGCGTCGGTCAGCGTGATGTTCTTGAGCAGCGCGTGCTCCATCATCCCGGGCCCGCCGGGACCACCGCGCCCTCCACGACCACCCCAACGGTGTGCCGTCGAGTCGCGAGGAGCCTGCGCGTGAACCGCCTGGGCACCGGCCAGTGAGACCGCCAGCGCCGCGAGAATTGAAAAGTTTCTCATGACAACTCCATCCTGTGAAATGATCAAGGAGCGGCGCCGAGACATGTGGGCGACCAGCCCTCGATTGTCTTTGTGCTCGTACTCGCGGATTCACGCCAGGGTCCATTGTTGCGGCCGAGCCTGCTAGCAACGCCCGGCCGGCCGCCCCTGTAGCGGGTCGACCTCGATTTGAAATCGTTTTGCAAGGTAGGATTGATGCCGGCCGTGAACCGGCGCAGGTTCATCGCCCACCCGTATGCTCACCGATTCATGTTCGATGGGGGAGGCTCCAATGGCTGACGACACTTCGACCACCAGCACCACGCGCGGCCGCTACGTCTGGCACGAGCTCATGACGCCGAATACGGACGCGGCAAAGGATTTCTACGGAAAAGTCGTGGGCTGGACCACGACGAAGTTCGACGCCACCACTGTCGACTACTCGCTGTTCATGGCCGATGAGCGGCCGATCGGCGGACTGATGGAGCTGACGAAGGAAGCCGCCGACATGGGCGCGCCGCCGAACTGGCTCGCGTACATCGAAGTGCCGAACGTCGACGACACGATCGCCAAGGCGCAGGCGCTGGGCGCGTCGATCATCGTGCCGGCGAACACGGTGGAGAACGTCGGGCGCTTCGGCATCCTGCGCGACCCGCAGGGCGTGGCGTTCGCCGTCATCACCAGCGCGACGCCCGTCGGCGACGAGAACGATCCGCAACCGCGCGAGTTCTCCTGGCACGAGCTCGTAACGACGAACGCCGATGCCGCGCTGGATTTCTACAAGAACCTCTTCGGCTGGGAAGTGAAGGGAAACTTCGACATGGGCGAAGCGGGCGTGTACCAGATGTTCGGCCGCGACCGATTCACCTATGGCGGCGTGATGAACAAGGCGGGCGATACGCCGGCGCAGCCGTACTGGTTGCACTATGTGTCGGTCGCCGACAGCGCAGACGCCGCCGCCGAGCGCGCGAAAGAGGCGGGTGCGACGCTGCTTTCCGGACCGATGGAAGTTCCTGGCGGCGATCGCATCGCCGTGCTGACCGATCCGCAGGGCGCCGTCTTCGCCGTGCACTCGAAGCCCGGACGCTAGGCGAGACTGAAATCGGGATACCGGGCAACCGGGCATCGGGATACCGGAACTGCGGAACGCAGTCGACGCGTCACGCCGTTCCGGTATCCCGGTCCCCGGCGACCCGGTCGCGCGCGGGAAGTGTTGCCGCGTTGGCGTTGCGCGTAACTTCGCGGCATGACTAGAGTCGCCATCGCGCAGGCCGAGGTGCAACCGTCGCTCGACGCCGGTCTGAACGCGACGCGTCGCCTGATTCGCGAAGCCAGCGACGCGGAGGCCTCGCTCGTCGTATTTCCCGAGACCTGGCTGCCGGGCTACCCCGTGTGGCTCGACGTCTGCCGCGATGTCGCGCTCTGGGATCACGAGCCGGTCAAGCGCGTGTTCCGCCGGATGGCCGAGGAGAGCGTCGTGGTCCCCGGACCGGTCACCGACGCGCTCGGCGCCGCGGCGAAGGAGGCCGCCGTCGTTCTCGTCGTCGGTGTCACCGAGCGAATCGACTCCGGGCCGGCCCACGGCACGCTCTACAACACCGTGCTGACGTTCGACGCCGACGGCCGGCTCGTGAATCACCACCGCAAGCTCGTGCCGACGTACACCGAGCGAATGGTGTGGGGACTCGGCGACGCGGCCGGTCTCACTTCAGTTGAAACAAAGGTTGGACGCGTCGGCGCACTGGTTTGCTGGGAGCACTGGATGCCGCTCGCGCGGCAGGCGATGCACGATTCCGGCGAAGACATTCACGTCGCGCTCTGGCCGACTGCGCACGAGATGCTGCAAGTCGCGAGTCGCCACTACGCGTTCGAGGGGCGCTGTTTCGTGCTCGCCGCGGCCTCGCTGATGCGAGCGTCGGCGCTGCCGCCCGAGCTCGAGCCCCACGCGTCCAAGGTTCGATCGCCCGACGATTGGGTGCTCCGCGGCGGCAGCGCGGTCATCGGCCCCGACGGCCGATACCTGGTCGAGCCATGCTTCGATCGCCCCGGGTTGATCGTGAGCGACATCGACCTTGGTCGAGTGCGTGAAGAGCGAATGACGCTCGACGTGAGCGGACACTATCATCGTCCCGAGCTGCTGCGCCTCGAGATCGACAGGTCGACGCGCCGCTAAAGGACATGGGCGTTCCGCTACCCACTCAGCGGATCAATCCGTAGCTTGAACGCGTCCGGGAATCGACTCTCACGTCGGAGAATTCTCACGATGTCGCGTTCGGTGCATTCGCCTCGCGTGTACGCATTGGCCGCCGCGGCCGCATCGCTCGTCGCGTGCACGCCCGCGGTGCGCGGCCCGGTCAATCCACGCGCCGCGGCTCGACGCGCGCTCGAGATGCCGCCCGCGCCTCCTGCCGCGCCGGCGCGCTGGCGCGGGTTGATCGGAGAGTACGACGCGCCGGCGGGCATGCGGCTCGTGCTCGAGGACGCCGGCGAGTTGTGGATCGCGGACACGAACCATCACGCGCTGCGCCTCGTCGAACGCGGCGCGACCGAGTTCACGGTCGCGTCGGGGAACGCGGAGCGCGTGCTCGGTCGTCGCGTTTCGACGATTTCGTTCGTTGTTGGCCGCGGCGATCGCGCTCGCGTGCTCGTCGCCGGCGGCGAAGGATTTCCTCGTCGTGACATCGAGCCGGCCGAGGGCACGAACCAGCTCCGCGTCACGCCCGTGCGGCCCGTCGAGCAACTCCGCGTCGAAGCGTTGGCCGCGTCGCCGCCGCGTGAATCAGGCAACTTCAAGAAGTCGGATCTCATCGAGCTCACGACGCTGGAACCGGGCATCAAGCTCGAGATCCGCTATGCGACGACGAACAATTTCCTCGGCACCCGCTTTTACGACCAACCGCGCGCGTTCATGCAGCGCCCCGCCGCCGAGGCGGTCGCCCGCGCCCATCGCTCGCTCGAACCGCTCGGCTACGGTTTGCTGATCCACGATGCGTATCGCCCATGGTACGTGACCAAGATGTTCTGGGACGCGACGCCCGCCGAAAAGCGCTGGCTCGTCGCCAATCCCACCGAAGGCTCGAAGCACAATCGCGGATCGGCCGTGGACCTCACACTCTATCGCTTGTCGACCGGCCGCTCCGTCGACATGCCGAGCACCTACGACGAGAGCACCGATCGCGCGTACGCCGACTATCCCGGCGGAACGTCACTCGAACGCTGGCATCGCACCCTGCTTCGCCGAGCGATGGAAGAACAGGGGTTCACCGTGAATCCCACGGAGTGGTGGCACTTCGATTTCAACGGCTGGAAGGACTATGCGATTGGGAATGAGCCGTTTGATCGGATAGGGCGGTAGGGTGGTAGGGCCGGGGGGCCGGTAGGACGGTAGGCCGGTAGGCCGGTAGGCCGGTAGGCCGGGGAACATTAACGGCGTGCTGCGTTCGAATGGTACAGTCGCAATGGAATGATCCGCGGTTTCGGGGCCCCCGAAGTCAGTATTGGCCATGCGAAATCCTGACGATCTCCGAGTTACGGCCGAGGCGCGCGAACTCGTGATTGCGACGTACCGCGTCACCGCGCGATTCCCGACTTCAGAGCGGTTCGGATTGACCGCTCAGATGCGCCGCGCCTCTGTCTCCATCGGGTCGAATGTCGTCGAGGGCTGCTATCGAGTCACCAACCGAGCGTTTCTCGTCTTTTTGCACCAGGCGATTGGTTCAGCCGCTGAACTCCAGTTTCAGATCGAGCTGGCGCAGCAACTTAGCTTCGGCGATCCGAATGAGTTGACCGCCCTGCACGCCAAAGCGACAGACTCTAAGAAAATGCTGTCGCGTCTGATCTCGAGTTTGCGGTCTCGGCTCAACTAGGAAGTTGTGCGGCCTACCGGCCTACTGGTTTTCGGCCTACCGGCCTACCGGCCTACCCCTTCAGTCTCGCCAAGTGGTGAGTTCTCCGGCCGGAGTCCTACGCTTCCCGGGCGGCACCTCTGCTGGCGTGCCGACGTTCACGATCGCGACGATCTTCTCGCTGTCGTGCACCCCGGCGGCGGAGCGGGCGGCGGCGTCGTCCATCACGCCGCCCGTTTTGATGTGTGTGCCGAGCCCCAGGTCGATCGCGCCGAGTGAGAGGTTCAGCACGGCCATCATCGCAGCGGCGTAGTCCTCCTTCGCAACCTCGGGGTCGTCGCTCTGCACGACGGCGACGGCGATCATCGCGGGGAGCTCGAAGTGTTCGCGCGCCACCGCTTCTTTGACTGCGCGGCCGCTCTCGGGATCCGGCTGCTTGCGAGCTTTTCGCTCGCCGAGCGCCATGCCGTACGCGTGCCTCGCGGCCGGGCCGAGGACGTAGAAGCGCCAGGGCTGCGTGAGCCGGTGGTTCGGGGCGAGTGTTGCGACGTCGAGCAGCGTTTCGATCTGCTCGCGGGTCACCGGCGATGGTCTGAACCGTTTGATCGAGCGCCGGGCTCGGATGGCTTCGATGACGTCCATGGCTCGCAAGGTAACGAGGGTTGATTCCGCCGAACGCTCCGCGTAGCTCTTGAGCACCATGAGCGAACATCCTCTCGCGCCGCCCAAAGAATCCGTCGTCGACCGATTCCTTCGTTATGTCCGCGTCGACACGCAATCGCGCGAAGACGCGTCCACCACGCCCAGCACGCCCAGCCAATGGACGCTGGCCAAGCTCCTCGTCGAAGAGCTCACGTCGCTCGGGGCGAGCGACGTGTCGGTGAGCGACCACTGCATGGTCTACGCGACGATTCCGGCGTCCGTCCCCGAAGCCCGGGCGAAATCGACGCCGGTGCTCGGCCTGCTCGCCCACGTCGACACGTCGCCGGCCGTGAGCGGAACGGGCGTCAGGCCGACGATTCACGCGAATTATCGGGGTGGCGACATCACGCTGCCGGGTGACACGTCGCAGGTGCTGACCGTGGCGCAGAACCCGGCGCTCGCCGACATGATTGGCGACGACATCATCACCACCGACGGCACGACGCTGCTTGGTTCAGACGACAAGGCCGGCGTCGCCGCGATCATGACGCTCGCCGACACGCTCCTGCGAAATCCGCAGATTCCGCACGGGACCATCAAGGTCGGGTTCACCGCCGACGAGGAGATCGGCAGCGGCATCGACAAGTTCGACGTCGAGTACTTCGGCGCGGAGATCGGCTACACGGTCGACGGCGGCGAGCTCGGGGAGATCAGCGACGAAACGTGGAGCGCGCGGCTGGCGACGGTCACGTTCCGGGGAAAGAATACACATCCCGGCACCGCCAAGGGCGTGATGGTGAACTCGATCTACGCGCTCGGCGATTTCGTGGGCCGCATGCCGAAGGACATGCTGCCCGAGACGACCGAGGACCGTGCCGGCTTCGTGCACCCGTACGCGGGCGTTGCCGACGTCGAGCAGTCGAGCATCAAGGTTTTGCTGCGCGATTTCGAGCTCGCGGGCCTCGAGGAGAAGGAGCGCGTGCTCCGTGAGATCGCCATGGAGACGGAGCGCCACTGTTCCGGCGTCAGCGCCTCGGTCGACGTGAAGGAGAACTACAAGAACATGAAAGAGGTGCTGAAGAACCGCCCGGAGCTGACGGCCAACGCGCTCGAGGCGGCGCGTCGCGCAGGTCTCTCACCGTTCACGAAGCCGATTCGCGGCGGCACAGACGGATCGAAGCTCACGTTTCGCGGTCTGCCGTGCCCCAACATCTTCACCGGCGGCTTCAACTTTCACAGCAAGTTGGAATTCAATTCGCGGCGCGGGCTCGAGAAGACCACGGAGACTCTGGTCCACCTCGTCCAACTGTTCGTCGCGGACGGCAAGGCGTAGAGACGCGGAACCGGCGGCGGGCCGCGACGCCCGCCGCCGGTTCCGTCGAGGAGATTTATTTGTCGAACTGCTGGGCGAGCTTGAGCTGACGAACCGCCGCGTCGATCGCCTTGATCGCTTGGACGCGGTGGCCGCCGAAGTCGTGGGCCGCGGTCTTGAGCTCTTGCTTAGCTGCCTCGAGTTCGACGACGGCGCTGCGAATGTGCGGGTGGGGTTCGATCGTCGCCGGCGTGAACGCCATCGTGCCGGTGAGCCCGGCCGCCAACAAAAGCATCTTCATACGCTTCCTCCATCGGTGGAGCGAGTGGGTTGTGCGCCATGTCACGGGCCGATCGATCGCACCCGCGCCCCCGGTTGGTGGGACGATCGAGGGGGCGTTGCCGTTAACGGTGACAGGTGGACAGGTGGACAGGTGGGCCGCGAGAAGATCGTCCGTCTTACTTCAGCGCCTGACGTCAGTCATTTGGGATTGGGTCCTCAGCGGTCCCGTCCACCTGTCCACCCGTCGACCCGTCCACCCAATCGTTGCAGCGCGTTTGCGACGTCGGCAGACTTCAAGGCATGGCTAACGACGTCGTGCTCGTGGTCGATGACGAACCGCAGATTCGTCGGGTCGTGCGCAATGCACTCGCGTCGGACAACACGCGAGTGATCGAGGCGTCGAACGCGCGCGACGCGATCGACCTCGCGGCGGCGGAGCGTCCCGCGCTCATCGTCCTCGATCTCGGACTGCCGGACGCCGGCGGCGTCGAAGTCTGCCGAGAGATCCGCTCATGGTCGCAAGCGCCGATCATCGTCCTCTCAGCGCGGCATTCGGACCAAGAGAAAGTGACGCTGCTCGACGCGGGTGCCGACGACTACGTGACCAAGCCGTTCAGCCCCGGCGAGCTCCAGGCACGTGTTCGCGCGCAACTGCGTCGCTCGCGTCTCGCGCCGGCCGCCGGCGCCGGGCAGGTGATCACGATCGGCGACCTCGTGATCGATCCCGTGAAGCCGTCGGTCAAGAAAGCGGACGCACCCGTCCATCTCACCAAGATCGAGTGGGAGTTGTTGCGCACGTTACTCAAGCACGCGGGCCGAACACTCACGCACCAACAGTTGTTCCGCGCGGTGTGGGGGAATTCGTCGGGCGACATGCAACAGTATCTGCGCGTGCACGTGCGCAGCCTTCGACGCAAGCTCGAGACGGATCCCGTGCGCCCGAAGCTGATCGTCACGGAACCCGGTGTCGGGTACCGGTTCGAAACCGAGCCGTGAACTCGCGTACGCGCGACGCCGCCGAAGACGCGCGCGACGGCCGCGCCACGCCCAGACCCTGGGTCGAATGGGTCGCGTGGTTCGCGCTCCTCGTGGTCGTCACGGCATTTCTCATCTCCGTGCGTCCGCATCTCAACGCCACGTACATCACGCTCGGGTACCTGCTCGTGGTCCAGGGGGGCAGTGCCCGGCGCGGGCGACCGCTGGGCCTGGCGCTCGCGGCCGTCGCGTTCCTCAGCTTCGACTACTTTTTCCTGCCGCCGTTCGGAACGTTCACGATCCAGGATCCGCTCAACTGGTTCGTTCTGCTCGCGTTCCTCGCGACCGCCGTGTTGTCGGCGCAACTGCTTTACCGCGCGCAGGCGGAAGCCGCGGCGGCGCGACAACGCGCCGTCGAGATCGACCGGCTCGCGTCGCTCGGTGCGGAGACGCTGAGCACCGCTCGCGCCGAGGACGCGCTCGTCGCAATCGCGTCGGTGATTCGCACGTCGCTCTCGCTCGATCGATGCGGTGTGTACGCGGCGGACGCCGAGTCGCGCGGGGTGCGGCTGGCCGCCGAGTCGAGCGAGCCGGCCAAGCGACAACCGATCGACGAAAAGCTGGTCGAGTCGGCCGTGCGCGAGGGACGCCCAGCCGCCGAGTTCGTGGACGGCAGCTCGACCGCGGATGCCTCCGCGGAGCTCATCGTCCAAGGTGACGGCGCGCACCCGGCGGTGCGCGCGTTCATTCGACCGCTGCAGGCGCGCGGCCGAACCGTCGGCGTGCTTCGCGTCGCGAGGAATGAAGGGCTGTCGGCGAGCGCCGCGCAGATCCGCGTCCTCGACGCGTTGTCGTATTACGCCGCGCTTGGCCTCGAGCGAGTGCGCCTCGTCGCCGATGCGGAACGTGCGCAAACGCTGCAGGAAGCTCATCGCGCGAAGGACGCCGTGCTGGCGTCGGTGTCGCACGATCTCCGCACGCCGCTCACGACGATCAAGGGGCTGGCGCACGAGATCGCGGCGGGCGGCGACGACCGCGCGGACGTCATCGAAGAAGAAGCCGACCGCCTGAACCGTTTCGTGGCTCAGATGCTCGACCTGTCGCGAATCACGACCGGTGTCGCCGCGCCGAACGTCCAGCCGAACGAAGCCGAGGACCTGCTCGGCGCCGCCGCGCAGCAGGTGTCCGGTCGGTTGGCGGGACGCGAGCTGCGCGTCACGACCGACTCCAGCGAAGCGCTGCTTTTCGGCTCCTTCGACTTTTCGGAGACGCTGCGCGCGATCGTGAACCTGATCGACAACGCCGCCAAGTATTCGCCTCCGGGGACGCCGATCGATCTGACGGCGACGCTGGACGGTCGATGGCTCGTCTTCGCGGTGGCCGATCGCGGGCCTGGTGTTCCGCGCGCCGAGCGCGAGCGGATATTCGAGGCGTTCTATCGACGACCGGGTCCGCAGTCGGGCGCGCCGGACGTCGGCGGCGCCGGGCTCGGTTTGTCGATCTCGCGCGGCATTGCGGCGGCCCAAGGCGGTGGACTGGATCTGGAGGAGCGCCCGGGGGGCGGCAGCATTTTCCGCTTCCGCGTGCCCGCGATCCCAAGCTCGGCCTTCGACGGCGACGGCGAGGGGGGATTCTCGAAATCTTAATGGAAAGCGGGGCGGTCTTCACGCGGTCTTTACGCGTGAGGTCGTAAGATCACGGTGCTGTGGTATCACCCGTCCATTCCGTCCCGACGCCGTTTGGTCGTCTCAAGCGAGTTCTATTTGGCAGACCCCTCGCTTCGGACCGCCTCGAGCACGAGCGGCTGAATAAGCGCACGGCGCTCGCCGTCCTCTCTTCCGACGCCATCTCTTCCGTCGCCTACGCGACGGAACAATCGCTCATCGTCCTCGCCGTCCTTGGCGGCGCGGCGCTCTCTTACGTCGTGCCGATTTCGGCGGTGATCGTCGGGCTGCTCGTGCTCGTCGCCCTTTCGTACCGGCAAACGATCTTTGCGTATCCGGGAGGCGGCGGGTCCTACACCGTCGCCAAGGACAATCTCGGGACGATGCCCGGCCTGATCGCCGCCGCCGCGCTGCTCACCGACTACATCCTCACGGTGTCGGTATCCATATCTGGCGGCGTCGCGGCCATCACGTCGGCGTATCCGCGCCTGTTGCCCCACACCGTCGCGCTGGGCGTGGGCGCGGTGCTGCTGTTGATGCTCGTGAATCTTCGCGGCGTGCGCGAGTCGGGCATCGCGTTCAGTATTCCGACGTACGTCTTCGTCGTGATGATGTTGGGGCTGATCGTCCAAGGCATCATCGCGGCGTTTGTCGGAGACGCAGCCGGCGGTGCGCCGGCTCGGCCACCGTCGGTGCCGGGTCCGGTCGGATTCGCGCTGGCCTTTCTCGTGCTTCGCGGGTTCGCCGAAGGATGTTCGGCGATGACGGGGACCGAAGCGATCTCGAATGGCGTCGGCGCGTTCAAGCAGCCGAGCGCGAAGAACGCGGCGACCACACTGGGATGGATGGCCGCGATCCTCGCCGTGTCGTTCCTCGGCGTGAGCGGCTTGGCGCATCATTTCGCGGTGATGCCGTCGGCAAGCGAGACGGTGCTGTCGCAGATCGCTCGCCACGTGTTCGGCGCCGGTATCGTCTACTACGCGTTCCAATACGCAACGTTCGCGATCCTCGTGCTGGCGGCCAACACGGCGTTCGCCGATTTCCCGCGGCTGTCGAGCATTCTCGCGCGAGACCGGTACATGCCGCGTCAGTTCGCCGCGCGAGGGGATCGTCTGGCGTTCTCGAACGGCATCATCGCCCTCGCCGCGGTCGCGGCCGCGCTGATCTGGGCATTTCGCGGTCAGACGAGCGCGTTGATTCCGCTCTACGCCATCGGTGTGTTCGTGTGCTTCACGCTTTCGCAGGCGGGGATGGTGATGCACTGGGTGCGGAGCCGCGCGCCCGGGTGGAAGTGGCGCGCCGCGCTCAACGGACTCGGCGCCGTTGCCACCGCGGTGGTGTCGCTCATCCAGGTGGCGACGAAGTTCACGGAAGGCGCGTGGATCGTGGTGCTGATCATTCCGCTGATCATCTACGTGCTGGTGCGGATCCATCGTCACTACGAGCACTTCGCCCGCGAGGTCGCCTACAACGGACAGGCGCCGTTGATGTTTCTGCACCACACCGTGCTCGTCCCGGTGAACGGCATCACGAAGCCGGCGGCCGGAGCGCTGGTCTACGCGACGACGATCTCGGAGGACGTTCGCGCGATCTACGTCGAAGTGGATCCCGACACGTCGGCCGAATTGCGGCGGCGGTGGGATGAATGGGACATCGGGGTCCAGCTCGTGGTCCTCGCGTCGCCCTATCGATCCGTGCTGCGCCCGCTCGTCGACTACGTGAATGGACTGATCGAGCGGGGAGAGGGCGACCTGGTGACGCTCGTCGTTCCGGAGATCGTCCCGCGCAGCTGGCTCGGTCACCTGCTGCACAACAAGACCGCGCTCTTCATCCGGACGGCGTTTCTCTTCCGGCCCAACGTGGTGGTCACGGCCGTGCCGTATCTGATCGGCCGGGCCGTGCGGCTCCGCGATCGGATCAGCCACGACGAGCGGCTCGACGTCGCCGACGAGGAGTCGGTCGAGGGCACTCCGGCGCCCGTGGCACGGGTCTCCGGCGCGCGCTAGCCATACTCGCGGCCCGAGCACAAGCGATCCTCATCTGACAACTGATTTCTACGAACACTTACGTCATTCGTAAGTGTGAAACACCGGCGCGCTACGTCACGCGACGTATCGTCCGTTCCGCGAGGCAAGCGTAGAGTCGGGGGCGTTGGACATCCCACCCCTACCCACCCACTCTCGCTCGCAGCCCACCCATGTCAGGCACCACTTCAGTCGCTCGATCCTCGCCTTCATCTCCGTCGTCGTGGCGGCGACCACGGCCTGTACGTCCGACCCGATCATCGGTCCGACCAGGGTCGACGAGAACCTGTCCGAAGGGCGCGGCGTCTTTCAGAGGTACTTCGCCATCGGTACGAGTGTCAGCGCCGGCGTCCAGGGCGACGGTCTCATTGCGGCGAACCAGCTGGCCTCCTGGCCCGCGCAGCTTTCGACGGCGGCCGGACGCACGTTGAACCTGCCGCTGATCGACGGCACCGGCTGCAGGTCCCCGCTGACGCCACCTCTCGCATT